>CAITND010000261.1 GCA_903893625.1 uncultured Oscillatoriales cyanobacterium | reverse complement strand
TATTTCAACTCTTAGAAAGTACATTCAGAATCAGGATGCTCCCGAAGTCTAATTGTCGGACTCCGTACCTCCGTCCGACGAGCATTTCATCCCGGCGGTGATTTATTCGGGGTACTCCGAGACATCCCCTCTAAATACACCGAGGGACTCCCCTGCTGTTAATTTAATCAGTGTGCAATCTGATATAAAGTTAGATGTCGAGTTAAAAAGGGGATTCAGGGGGAGGGACGGTAAGCCATGCAACGGGTGATTTGTAGTGGATATTATGGAAAAGGCAATGGTGGGGATGAAGCCTTGTTAGCATCGCTGTTGCAAATGCTACCGCCTGCGGTTGAACCCATTGTCCTGTCAGGAAACCCGGCCCAAACCCAAAATCATTATCAGGTGGAAGTCTGCGATCGCATGAATGGGCTACAAGTCCTCAACGCCCTGCGTCGCGCCGATGGGTTAATTTGGGGAGGAGGCAGCCTGATGCAAGATGTCACCAGCGCCATCAGTCCTTTTTATTATGGGGGATTGATGGGATTAGCGCAACAGATGGGACTCAAAACGATCGCCTGGGCGCAGGGTATTGGCCCCTTGAACCGTTCTATTTCTCAAGGGTTGGCAAAAAAAACATTTTCGCGTTGTAGTGCTGTGAGCGTGCGAGATGTGGGTTCTGCAAGGTTATTGTCTGACTGGAATATTCCCTTTACCCTCGCCCCCGATCCGGTTTGGGCCTTGGACTCTCGACCTGTAGCCCGGTTGTGGGATTTACCCGCCCCCAGAGTGGCGTTGACGTTGCGACCCCATCCCCAACTAACACCAGAACGGTTATCGTTAATTGTTCGGGCGTTAGTGTCGTTTCAAAAAGCAACCCAGGCGTTTATTTTATTGATTCCATTTCAACCTGTTCAGGACTTAGCGATCGCTCAAATTCTCCATCAAGCCCTTCCTCAAAATAGTCAGGTTTTAATCTTAGAAGATCCGCGACAATTAAAAGGTGTATTTCGGGGAGTTGAATTCTTAATTGGGATGCGATTTCATAGTTTAATTATGGCAGCAACGGAAGAATGTCGCTGTTTTGCTCTGAGTTATGATCCAAAAGTTAGCCGTTTAATGGAAGAATTAGAATTACCCGGATGGGAACTTGATCAACTCCCGGATGATCCGAATGTTATCAGTAAAACTTGGATCGATTGTTATGCCAATGATGATCCCTTATCAAAGGGAAAAATTGAGTTTTTAGTGGATCGTGCAAAAGTTCATCAAGAGTTGCTGTATTCCCAATTCAATTAAACGATATTGTTCATTTTTCAGTGATTAATTTATGGTTCGCGTTCGAGTTCGTCAGCACGTTAATCCTTTGGGTCAAAAATATCAAACCCCTGTTATTCCTCCCGACTGGTCAAAGATTTATGTTAATTTACATCAACCGCTTCATTTAGATATTGGCTGCGGGAAAGGTCGATTTTTATGGCAATTTGCCCAAGTAGAATCCCAGTGGAATTTTTTAGGATTAGAAATTAGAGAAACCTTAGTAGATGAAGCGAATATTTGGCGAGATCAACAGGAATTAACCAATTTACATTATTTGTTTTGTAATGCTAATACTTCAATTGAACCGATTTTAGCATCCTTACCATCTGGAGTTTTAAAACGGGTGAGTATTCAATTTCCTGATCCTTGGTTTAAAAAACGGCATCAAAAGCGACGAGTAGTTCAACCGGAATTAGTGAATAATTTAGCTCATTATTTAGGAGTAGGGGGAGAAGTTTTTGTACAGTCGGATGTTGAGGAAGTTGCTAGAGAAATGTGCGATCGCTTTGCTGAACATTCGGCTTTTCATCGCACTCAAAAAGACTGGTTAGCTATTAATCCTCTTTCCCTTCCCACAGAACGGGAACAATCAACTTTAGAACGGAATGAACCTGTTTATCGAGCTTTATTTATTAAGTAGGGAACAGGGAACACTTCGACAAGACTTCGGCGTGAGCGGTAGTTGAGCCTGTTGAAACTCAGTCGAACGCTCAGTGCTTCGCAGGGAACAGGGAATAGGGGTAATACTTCTATAGCAATCCTAATATAAAGAGTCACATTTATCTGCTTACTCTTGACATCTGTAAAAAATTAAGCCAAATTAGAAGGAAACTTGACTAGAAGCATCATAAATCGGGGGAAATTCAATTGAGTAGTCAAAAAATATTAATTTTGTTAGCAAATCCTTCAAACACAAGCCAATTGCGTTTGAATCGAGAAGCCAGCGAAATTCAAAAAACCCTCAGATTATCTCATCGAAGAGATGAATTTGAAGTCATCTCATTTGGAGCCGTTCAAGTGGATGATTTACAACAAACCCTCTATGATTATAAACCAACAATTGTACATTTTTCTGGTCATGGAGCGGGCAACAAAGGATTAGTTTTAGAAGACGCTTCTAGTCAAAGTGTTTTTGTCAGTGAAGACGCTTTAGCACGACTATTTAAAAGTTTTCAAACCCAAATAGAATGCGTCATTCTTAATGCTTGTTACAGTGAAATTCAAGCAACGGCTATTCATCAACATATTGATTGTGTGGTAGGGATGAATGAAGCCATTGGAGACGAAGCCGCAATTAAATTTGCGGTGGGATTTTATCGAGCGTTAGGGGCGGGAGAACCTTATGAAAACTGTTTTGAATCCGGTCGAACATTAATCGATTTGAACGCTATTCCAGAAGTCAATAAACCTCAAATTAAATATCGAAACAGAACGAAAAATTTAGCGATGAGTTCCAATCCTGAATCTAACAAAACTATGCCATCTCCTCAAGAAAATCCTCCATCTATGAACAAATCTCAATCTTTTGGTAACATAACCATTAGTGGTAATAGTGGAACCCATTATCAAGGTTTTCAAGCATTCAATACGGTAGATTCTCAGCTAAATCTTGATCAAAGCTATACCCAAACCGTCGGAGAAAATTCCAAGTTAGAAACAGCATTAAATGAACTGCAAAAACTGAAACAGGAAATTGCTGTAACAAATGCCCTTAATTCTATTCAGAAAAAACAAGCCGGAATTCCAATTGAAGAGATCGAAACAGAACTCAAGAAACCTCAACCGGATAAAAGTTTAATCAATGAAGCTGTTGAAGCTCTTAAAAAAGGATTAGAAGGGGTAGAAACCCTGGCTGAACCTGTGATGAAAGTTGCTGCTATTTTAGCAGGGGTTTGGATTTAATTCTGAGTGCGTCTGGGTTGAGATTAAAAACAATTGTGGGGGGATAGAGGATGAGTGCAGAAACTAACGATCAACCTTTGATGGATAAAAGTCAGCGTACTGGAGATATTAATATTTCTGGTAACGAAGATCCAGTGGTTAACTTAGTGAATACAACCCAGGGAACCACCAGCATTAATCAATCTCGGACGATTATTTATAATTATTATTATCGAGAAGAAAGCGTTATCACCTCAATTGAGGCAGGTACAGAGGATAATTTACCTTGTCCCTATCAAGGATTGTTTCATTTTGGGCCAGAAAATGCCGAATATTTCTTTGGGAGAAGCGTCTTTATAGAAGAACTATTTCAAGCAACGGAAACCAAGAATTTCATTCCTCTTTTGGGAGCATCGGGAAGTGGTAAATCTTCCGTTGTGTTAGCGGGATTAGTCCCTAAATTAGTGAATATTGGGCATTGGAAATTTACTCATTTTCGACCGGGTAAAGACCCATTTAATGCCCTAGCTCAAGCGTTAGTTCCTTTGTACGCACCTAATCTTAATCAAACAGAACTCATCGCCCAAACTCGTCAATTAACAGGACATTTTCAAAATAATACAATTCTATTATCCGATGTTTTTTCCCAAATTCAACACAATCATCCCCAGGATAGAATTTTACTCATTGCTGATCAATTTGAGGAACTCTACACCCTTTGTAACGATGAACAAACCCGCCGAAACTTTCTGGATAGTTTATTAAATGCTTTTGAATCTTCCACCCATAAACCGCCCTATTCAACGGTATTAGTTACCACAATGCGGACTGATTTCTTAGGAAATGTATTATCCTACCCTCCTTTAGCAGATGTTTTGCGAACAGGAGATATTAAAATTCGTTCTATGAATACCGAAGAACTCACAGAAGTGATTGAGAAACCCGCCCAAAAATTAGGTGTAGATTTTGAAGGAGGACTGGTAGAACGCATTCTCAATGATGTGGATAAAGAACCGGGAAATTTACCGTTATTAGAATTTGCTTTAACGGAACTTTGGAAAAAACGCACCCGCAAACAATTAACCCACAAAGCTTATGAAGAAATTGGGGAAGTTTCGGGAGCATTAACCCGTTATGCTGATGACAAATATAGTAAACTCAGTGAACAAGAACAACAACAAGTTCGGCGAATTTTTGTACAATTAGTGCGTCCGGGTGAGGGAACATTAGACACCCGACGAGTGGCAACGAGAGCGGAATTAAACGAAACTAATTGGAATGTGGTTAAAGAATTAGCCGATGCGCGATTAGTCGTTACCAATCGTACTATTATTAGTCAGGATAATTCCCAACAACAGATTAATATTCAAGGACAGGAAACCGTTGAAGTTGTTCATGAAGCATTAATTCGGAATTGGGGTCAACTCAGAGAATGGATGAACACTGATCGAGAATTTCGCACCTGGCAAGAAAAACTCCGGGGGGAGATGCGTCAATGGCAGGAAATGAAAAAAGATCGAGGAACTTTGTTGCGAGGTGCACCTCTCATACAAGCAGAAAAATGGTTACATAAACGATCAGATCAACTCAGCTTAGAGGAGCGAGAGTTTATTGAGCAAAGCATTAAACAGCGAAAAAAACAAGAATTTCTAAGTAAATTAGGTGTCGGAAGTATGGCAGTTGCTCTTGTTGTGTTAACTAGCTGGTTGATAATAGCCAAACAAAATAATGAGATTAGAGATATAAGTACATCATCACAATTGATGTTGCAATCTAATCAACAATTTGATGGTTTAATCGAAAGTTTAAAAGCTGTACGGAAGTTGAAACAAGCATTTTGGTCAAAAATTGATAGTCGAATTCAAGTTATTATGACCTTGAGACAGGGTGTTTATGATGTTCGAGAGTTGAATCGTTTAGAAAGACATCAAGGTGAGGTGACAAGTGTTAGTTTTAACAAAGAGGGTCAACTTCTGACTTCAAGTAAAGATAAAACCATAAAAATATGGAGCAAAAAGGGTCACTTACTCCAAGATTTTAAAGATGCTCATAGCGATACGGTTTGGAGTGCAACTTTTAGTCCTGATGGTGAGACAATAGCGTCTGCTAGTGCTGATAAAACTGTTAAACTTTGGTCGAAAAAAGATGGAACTTGGGTTAATACCTATACTTTGAATCATAGTAGCCCTGTTCTTGTCGTGAGGTTTAGTCCTAATGGGGAAATAATTGCTTCATCGGATAAAGGTGGCAATATTAAATTCTGGAACTTGGATGGTAAATTGTTAAATACAATTTCATCTGAACAATGTAAGGTTTCAACTACACCTAAAGAATGTTCGGTTTGGAGTATGAGCTTTAAAGATAATAACACCCTAGCCACGGGTGGTCTTGACAGCACGGTTAAATTTTGGAGGAGTAAAGATGACACATTCAAAACTGTAGAAGAATTGGGGACTCTCAAAGGACATGGCCCAGGAGGAGTCTGGAGTTTAGATTTTAGTCATGATGGAACAATGTTAACAACAGGAGGTCGTGATGGTACGATTAAACTCTGGCGTAAACAAAAAGAAAATAAGAGTAATGATTGGATTAAAGATCTAAATTTTACCCTCGATGAAGCGACTTTGCAAAAGATGTGTAATAACCAAATTAAAATAAGCCAAAAAGGGATTGAATATAGTTGTTTGAATAAATCGAAGGATTTTGTTCGAGGGATAAGTTTTAACCCCAATGACGAGATAATTGCAGGTGGTACTTGGGACAAAAAGGTGATCCTTTGGTATTGGAATAAACCTGGCCAAATCCATGAGACTTTTAAGGGACATGGAAATGGTGTCTGGGCTGTTAGTTTCAGTCCTAATGAGGAAATTCTTGCCTCTGCTAGTGCTGACAATACCGTGAAATTATGGAACATAAAAGAAACTCTGCAAGCATTTGGAGCAGGAAACTATTCTATTTTCGATATCAGTTTCAGTCCTAAAGATCAGACTATTGCTTCAGCCAGTGAGTGCAAAATTGTTAAACTCTGGTATCGTAATGGCAATGTTAAAACACAGTTAATAGATCCTAATTTGAGTAAATCGCCAGACCCAAAATGTGACGAGCGCACTAAGGATCGCCTTACGGAGCAGCAGGTTAAGGGAGTAGCTTTTAGTCCTGATGGTCAAATGATTGCCACTGCGAGTTGGGATTGTACTGTGAAATTATGGGGCTCTGATGGTAATTTTATAGGAATTTTAAAAGACCCTTTAATACAATCTAAAAAGAAAACTTGCCGTGATGAATCTAGTCACAGCAACTATGTTCAAGGTGTAGCTTTTAGTCCTAATGGTGAAATGATTGCTTCAGCAAGTTCTGACAAAACAATAAAACTTTGGAAAAAAGATGGCACTTTGATAAACACCCTTGAAGGTCACGAAGGTTCAGTTTATAGAGTTAGATTTAGTCCCGATGGTAATACCATTTCCGAAAATTCATGCTACAATAGCTTAACTAAGAAATCAATATAGAATCAATATGAAAGTTAACTATCAAGAAAGAATTGATTTAACATCAGAAGAATTAAAAACTTTACTGCGTCAGCAAAAAAGTTTGATA
>CAITND010000260.1 GCA_903893625.1 uncultured Oscillatoriales cyanobacterium | reverse complement strand
TAGGCAATTTAAAACAAGTCGAAGAATCAAAAGCAATGCCAGTACCATCAGCATCAGTCCAATTCATTACCTGTTGAGTGATTCTCGCATTTTTGTTTCCTGTTTCTCCTCCCGTTGGTGGCATAATTATTAACTCTCCATTGGCATTTCTTTCAAATCTCAATTCGCGGTTGTTTTGACATAGTTGAAAAAACTGCTCATCAGTCATTTCTATTAATGATTTCAAATTGACCGTTAAAGCATTCATAGTCCTATCCTCATTGAATGTTCAGGAAGAAATTTTAACTATCCCATATCCTATTATATATTATTAGTTACCAATTAATAATATATATCGCTAGTTTTTCATCAACGCCGCTTGGGTCAAAAGAGACTCAGCAAAGGCGATCGCTTCTTGGGCCGATTCTCCACTGGCCAATTGAGCCAATTCTTCCCGACGTTGGGGGGAAGTTAACTGAGTCACCCGAACAACGGTTCGAGTTTCGAGATCAGCAGAATGGGAGTTTGTTTCTGAGTCCGTTTGAATCACTTCTTTGGTCACGCGAAAATGATGATCTCCCATCGCAGCGACGAGGGGTTGGTGGGTGACACAGAGAACTTGATGGCGTTGACCGAGTTGGTGGAGTTTCTGAGCGATCGCAGTGGCCACTCGTCCCGATACCCCGACGTCAATTTCATCAAAAACTAAGGTTCCTGACCCCGCAATTTGAGAAAAACAGGCTTTCAAAGCTAACAGAAACCGACTCATTTCTCCTCCCGATGCGATCGCTCCCAAGGGTTGCAGAGGTTCTCCGGGGTTAGGACTAAAGCAAAATTGAATTTGATCTGCTCCCGTTGATGTGGGAGAAATCGGATAAATTTCCACCTGAAATTTAACATTATTCATCGCTAAGGGTTTGAGTTCTTTAATTAAATGGGTTTCTAATTGATGGGCAGCTTTTTGACGCAGGGTGGTCAGATGTTCACAGGTTTCTTTCAGGTCTTGAACCGCCTGTTGATAGGTTTGTTCCAGGAATTCTATCGATTGATCTTCATCTTCTAAGTCTTTTAATTCTCCTTGAATTCGTTGATAATATTCGATCACTTCCCCCAAAGTTTGCCCATATTTGCGACAAATTTGTTTCAAGTCTCGAATTCGATCTTCCACTTCTTCTAAGCGTTGGGGATCGGATTCTAATTGTTCCCCATAACTGCCAATTTGTCGTCCGGCTTCGGTAATTTGAGCTACCGCCTCACTGACAATTTCTAAAATTGGTTGTAGCTGCGGATCATATTCCACTAAATCACTTAATTTGCCTTCCGCTTGACTTAATAAATCCGCAGCAGCTAACCCCGTTTCATGTTGATATAAAGCTTGATAAATTTGATAACTTTGTTGCTGGAGTTCAACAATATGGTTCAGCCGTTGATGTTCGATTTGCAATTGTTCTAATTCATCGGCTGTGGTTAAATTAGCTGTATCTAATTCTCGAATTTGATAGGTTAATAAATCCAATCTTTGTAACCGTTGCTGTTCAAATTGACGGCGTTTTTCTAAGGCATGGCTACAGGTTTGAGCTTGGGTATATGCACCGGAAACCTGTTTTCGAGCTTTAATTAACGGTTGACCGCCATACAGATCTAACCATTCCTGTTGTCGTTCCGGTTGACCCAATTGTAAAGTTTGTCCTTGGGCGGTAATTTCAATTAAGCGATCGCGGAGTTGATCAATTAATTTTCGATTCACCAATACCCCATTAACCCTGGATCGACTGCGAAGTTTATCTCCGGTGATCACCACTTCCCGACTACAAACAATTAAACTACCATCGACTAAATCAATTTCTTGTTCCGTTAACCAATTAAGCCATTTTTTTTCCATCTCAAAGGTTGCTTCTAATAGGGATCTGGTGGCTCCAGTTCTAATCGAACGACGATCTACTTTTCCGCCTAAAATCGCATCAACGGCATCTAAAATAATCGATTTTCCGGCTCCCGTTTCTCCGGTAAAAACATTTAAACCTGTACCTAAATCTAAATCTAAATGATCAATCAGAGCAAAGTTTTCTATTCTCAGGGAAAGCAACATAACAAAAATTTAAAATAAACAATACAAAAATGATCAAAAATTTCTTTTAATTGGAAGAAGATAGGGGTAAAATGATCTGAGTTATAATTTGTTGATTGTCTTGTTGTTCTATTAATAAACTTCCTCCCATATTTTCTAGCATTTGTTGACAAATTAAAAGGTGTTGACCTGGGGGAGATTTTAAGAGAGAGGGGGCCAGTAAATCAGGATGGGAACCCATTTTTAACTCAACAATCAGTTGCGGGTTAATTTTACCATAATCTGTAATCATCAGTTCTAATTGATGATTATTGAAAAGATGGCTGATCACCTCAACAATGGCTCCGGGTTCAGAACGTTGACAGGTGGTTAATAAGACTTCATAACAAACAAGTTCTAGCTTAATTCGATCTCCAATGATACTAAAATTTCCTTCTTGTTTTAAAATTAATTGGATGGGTTTATTGCGAATAATAGAATTTAATCGTTCTCGTACCCGACGCAATAAATTAGTAATCGGAACAATATCATGGTAATGGTGAAGTCGCCATTGCTCCTGTTTAATTAAGGAACTGGTAGAAGCTAATACACTTCCCATTTGACGCAATAGTTGTTGATAGCGTAAATGGGAAAGTTGCGTTTTTTGAGGATCAGTAGATTGAAAGGGAGATTGATTTAATTCACTTAATTGTTTGAGTCCACCGCCGACGGTTCGATACAATTCTTCTAAGCGCCGTTGTTTATACCAATTCAACCATTGTAATTCTTCATGTTGAGTTTTTAATAGGTCTTGAATTCGCAAATAGCGACGTGACCAAGCGAATTGCATCACTAACAAATTGAGCATCATTAAGGATATTCCAGATTCAGACTGATCCGGATCGGCAATAATTAAAAGACCATTGGGATGATGAGCAGGAGCAGTACGAAGGGTAACAACTAAAATTTTTTCAACGGAACTGGTAAACCATTGTCGAGTAGCGGCTGATAACTCCTGTACGGGCCACCAAAACAAAGTTTCTGTGGATAAAGCGTGTTGAATTAAGGGATCTTTCGCCACAGAAATTAACGATTCAGAATTCAGTGATAATTCAGATTGACGAGCAACACAATTCACGATTTTTGCTTTTCTTGCACCTTCGAGCCATGTCACTAATACCACTAAAGGACTCTGTAACAATTGCGCTATTTTTTCGGTAAATTGTTGTTCTAGTTGTTGTAATTGATCGGTTTTTTGAAGGGCTGACCAACAAAATTCTAAGGCTTGGTTAAATTGTTCTTGGGATTGAATTTGTTGATTCAGTTGCCATTGATGTAAAATGACGCTCAATTGTTGACTGACAATTTTGACTAATTCTTGTTCGGCTCGATCCCAAGTTCGAGTAGTTTCATGACCAATTAATAATAACTCTTGGGGATTTTTTTCTGGTTGTCCTTTCCCGATTTTTATAGAACTATTAACTGCACAAAGAATGAGCGATCGCACCCCCGCATTGCGGAATTGATTTCGCCAGGATTTTAATTTTTCATCTTCATCACAATTTTCAATCACCAAAGGTTCACTCAAATTTTTAAAATATTGCCAATCTTGAGAACTCAGAAGATCTAAAGGAGAAGGAATTGGGGTTCTATTTAAAGGATAATGTTGATAAATAATCTCAAATTTCTCAGTTTCGGGATGACGTTTAATTAACAAAAAACGTCCCGCATTTAATCGCTGACATAAAAGATTTGCTGTTGTTTTCAGCGATAATTGCCAATCTTGATCATCTACAATTGCACGGGTAACTTTAGCCGTTAGGGATTGATCTAGTTCAGCTTGCCGAATTTTAGCTTCCATTTCTGCTAAAGGGGCGGTTAAGGATACCAATTGAGCCACACCCCGCAAAAATTGTTTTTCATTTTCTTGCCAAATCCGAGGATGTTGTCCTTCAACAGCAATAAATCCTAACATTTCTTGATTAAAAAGAATCGGAACTGCTAATAGCGAACGAGCGCGAATTTTCTCCATTAATCGTTCCGTTGTATCGGCTCTTAAGGAACTATAGGACTCTCCAATTGACACTAAATGATCCGCAATTAAGGCTTGATAAAATTCCCCTAAATCTTGTACTGTTACTCCAGAAGCAGCTTGTTTCATTAAACTAACACTGGGCAGTTTTTGTTGATTACTAGCCCTTCGCCAAAAATACCGTCCTTCTCGATAGTACCAATACACATTTGTTCGCGTGGGTTCAATAAAATTATGGGTAGTTTCTACGGCTACTTCCAAACAGCGATCTAAAGTATTCAGGGTTCTAAATTCAGTTAAAAGTTTAAGAAAGGGTTGGTCAGGTCGTTTTGTTTGTTGATAAACCCAAGTCGTTTCAAATTGAAATAAAGAGGTTGCTAAGGTTCCTAAAACCATTGAAATTAGTTCTTTTTCCGTAGAACTTGGAGAAATTCCCCACTCACTAGACCCTAATAAAACTACTCCAAAACAGCGATCTTTGTAGCGCATGGGAAATAAAATTGCTCCCTGAATATTAAAAGCTTGAGCCGCTTTTCGCCATTCTCCTGCACGGCTTTCCTCCCTTAAATCGGGAACAATCACAGGTCGCAATTGAATCACTACTTGCTCTAGTAAATCCCCAGGAGATAAAATAAATCGTTGTTTGAGTAACCAAGTTTCTTCTGTGGGCGTTATTCCTCCTTTTCCGATGAGGCGATGATCTAAACGATCATACAAACCTATCCAAATTAAACTATAGTTAAACTCGGTCGTTAGATAGTTTAAAGTGGTTTCGATTAAAACATCAACATTGTCTTCATCTTGTAGGGTCTGGAGAACACGCCCCAAGGTCATAATGGGTTGCTCTAATGCGGTCGATTCTTCAAATTGACCCATAATAAACTCCCAAACCGTATATTTTAATTAACACTCAAAATTAAAATTTCAATTAAGATCTTCAACCGATGCAATATTCTGGTATAGGGTGAGAAAAAGACTCTACCCGTCGATCTGGTTTCTTCTCCCATCTTACCCTTAGTCTTTCACCATTTTGCTCCAAAAATAAACTAAATTAAAATTGGGGAATCAGGAGTTGGAAAATCCCTGATCCCTGAAGTTCTGGACATGATTATAGGAGAGACCCTTGGATATTTACCGGACTGCTGTTAAACCCCTTTTATTTTATGGATTAAAGCTCGATCCTGAATGGGCACATCATCAATCTTTACAACTCCTGAGTTGGATTGACCAAAATCAGTCTCAGCCACCGATGAATTGGCTAGAAGCACAACTTAAACCCTCATTCTGTTTACAAGATGTGCGTTTACAGCAAACATTATGGGGTTTAAAGTTTAACAACCCCGTTGGTTTAGCCGCAGGTTTTGATAAGGATGGTGTCGCGGCTGGAATTTGGCAAAGTTTGGGGTTTGGATTTACAGAATTAGGGACTGTTACGCTTCATCCACAACCCGGAAATCCTCTTCCGCGATTATTTAGATTAGTGGAAGATCAAGCGGTATTAAATCGCATGGGATTTAATAATCAAGGGGCGGAAATGTTAGCGAAACGGTTACAAGAAAAGCGTCAACAACAATTTATTATTCCGGTTGGTATTAATTTGGGAAAATCTAAAATTACTCCCTTAGAAGCAGCCGCAGAAGATTATTTAGGCAGTTTTAAGCTATTAAAAGACTATGGGGATTATTTTGTGGTGAATGTTTCTTCTCCTAATACTCCCGGATTGCGATCGCTCCAAGATGCTGAACAATTAAGTAAAATTATAGCGGTTTTAAAAATGGAAAATACAGACAATAAACCGATTTTTATTAAAATTGCACCGGATTTAGAATGGGATGCGATCGCCGATGTTGTTAATTTATCCCAAACCTATAAAATAGCCGGAATTATTGCTACTAATACCACCATAAAACGGGAAGGATTAAATACCCAGTGGCTACCTCAAACCGGAAGTTATATTACTGAAGAAGCCGGAGGAATTAGTGGTTTACCCCTGAAGAAACGGTCTACAGAAGTGATTCGTTGGATTTATGAAAACACCCAAGGACAGTTACCGATTATTGGGGTGGGGGGAATTTTTACCGCCGATGATGCTTGGGAAAAAATCACCGCAGGAGCTTGTTTAATTCAAGTCTATACAGGTTGGGTTTATGAAGGGCCAGGAATGGTAAAAAGAATATTAGAAGGACTCTTACAGAAATTAGATCAATACGGTTTAAAATCAATTTCTGAAGCCGTTGGTTTCAAACCCTAACGACAGGGAACAGGGAAAGGCTTGCAGGATTTAGAAATTTCAAACACATTTTTGTGTAGTGCTATATCCTAACGCAAAAGAATATTTAAGAATAAATCTGGAGATAAAATTTGTGTCCGATGATAATGCTTTAAGGGTAAAATATGTCGTTTATCCAAAGAAACTAAATAATCTGCCCCGATTTCATAAGCAGCAGCTAAAAATATATTATCATCAGGATCAACATTGTCTAATCTTGTTGCCTGATAAATGCCTTTAACATGAATAGCTGTATAAAAAATTGCTGTTAAGATATCCTGAATATCAGTTTTATCAATCTTTTTTTCTAATAATTTACAAACCAATTCTTCTAAAAGTTGAGGTGAAATAGCCAATTTAAATCTACCTTGTTTCCAATATTGAATAATTTGACAAGGCGCGCTATTTCTATTTTTACTCAGGAAAGCTGAGAGCCAAACAGATGTATCTAAAATAACTAAAGGGACTTGTTTTACTGCCATTATTATTCAAGAGTTTCCTGAGATATTTTTGTACAAACTGCGTCAAATTTTTCCCAAACTTTATCATAACAATTGTCGGGCATTGATAAAACCTCTAATAAGGTTTCAGAGATAATCTCTCTCGCTTGTTTTTGCTGGTTTAATTTTTCTATTTCTAAGTCTTGACTGTTTAATTGTTGGCTTAATTTTTGAAGTAACCATTGTTTATCTTCAAAGGATAATTGATTGATTTTTTCAGCAAATTCACGAACTTCTAAAGATGGCATAGTAACTCACCACAAATAAATATTGATAAATTTCTCCTATTATAGCATTGCTTTGAATGCCATGCTATAATAGGTTAAAAGAGTGCAGAGTCAAATAGTTATTGTTATACACTTGAATTCAGTTTTAATCATGCAAAATTTAACTTTACCTAAACTTGAAACTTTGCCTCAAAATTTTCCCTTAGAAGGTATAATTAGCATTAATTTAATAGAAGGAATTACTATCTT
Source organism: uncultured Oscillatoriales cyanobacterium (assembly GCA_903893625.1). Lineage (GTDB taxonomy): Bacteria > Cyanobacteriota > Cyanobacteriia > Cyanobacteriales > Microcoleaceae > Planktothrix. The sequence continues at coordinate 6,613 of CAITND010000260.1, read as the reverse complement.
TCGTGCTTCTGAAAAGATTCAAAGTAGAATTGAAACTTTACTTGAGAAACAAAAGCAAGCAGTATTAACTATCGAAGAAGAAAAAGAATTAGATGGTTATGAAGAATTAGATGATTATTTGAGTTTAGTAAATCGGACAATCGCCATCTTTATTTAACTCAGATTTAGTGGGAAGTATTGACAGGTGTTCTCAAATGTTCCTGAAAAAGTAAAGACAAATTAAACAAAATTGTATCCCCTTTAGTTTTACTAACTAAATACCGTTGCTGTAAAGATTGTAACCCATTAATTAAGTCTATTGAGGACAAATCTAAATGTTGTCTTAACTCTTCTCTGGAAACGGGTTGATCAAATTTGCTTAATTCTACAACAATTTTCTGTTCAACGGGTGAAAGTCTATTAAATAATTGCTGAAAGTGCGATCGCATTTCTTTAGTAATGACCAAACTATCCTCAGCTAAAAACTCAGCCACATTGCCATCAAAAACATCTTTAATTAAAACAGCAACATCTTTCAAATACATCGGATTTCCTTGATATTTTTCAATCAATTTCAACCCGCTATCTTGATCTTGTTTTAATCCCATCCCTGACAATATTTCTCCATCCTCTAAACCCGATAATTTTAAAGATTTAATCGGATATAATTCCTCATCCAAACATTCCATTTCTGCACATTGTTCTTGACTGATTAAAATTAGATGACTTTGATGTTCTGTTTCTGTGATCAGTTTAAAAAAGTTTTGATAATCTTGATATTCTGGTTTGTACAGTCCTGCTAATTTTTGATGAATAAAGATTTCTTCTACATGATCCAGAATAATTAAACAGCGTTTTTGATTGAGTAAGTTTAAAAATTGACTTAATATATTATTGTTGTTTTCACTATTATTATCTTGAATATCGGTTAAAATCTCAGTTGTGATAAAGTTTAAAGATGGAGATAATTTAAGATTTTTCCAGATGATTACATCAAAAGGTTGGGTATTAATGTCAAGAAAGTATCGTACTAATGTGCTTTTTCCAATACCTGCCATTCCTAAAACTGAAATTAGGGCATTCTTAGGGTTTTCCAACCATTGAGAAAGGGTTAACAGTTCCTTTTTTCGACTGCGAAAATCAATAATTTTAGGGGCTTGTTTTAAATTACAATAGGGTTGCTGTTGATCACTTGGCTTTTTTTCGTTCTTGCTAATAGATTGGTAGGGACATGAGCAAAACTTAAAATTATGGCTACTTTGTATAGTATGTATATTAATAAATTGTGATGATGTTAATTCTAATCTTTCAAAAGTAGACCTAAAATTAGACTTATTAATATCTTCTCCTAATTGTTGAGATAGAATTTCCCATAACTTATAACCCACATCTCTCACCCGACCTTCACTGTGGTTACATTCTTCTGCTATTTCTCTATAAGTTTCATTCTGCCATACCCCTTTAATTACTGCTTCTTGAAGATTATCTAGGTGTTTTCCTGTTTGTGAAAAAACTAAGCGATCAGCTATTTGTAAAATATCTGTAATCATCATAAAAGCCAGATAGAGTAAGAATTATAGACATTATACCTTAATTTAATCAGGCATTTTACGACAATTCAAGATCTAATCAGAAATATTTATTAATAAAAGACACGATTTAATCAGACATTTTAGTATTGTAGGTAAGATTGAGCAGTTGATAGAAAGGATAAGGAATCAATTTACCTGGTTATAGTGGAAATTATGAAAATCATCACAAAATCCTGTCTAGTTTCAGCCGCGGCATTATTAATAGGAGTTACCTATTCAGATATTGCTCTTACTCAACAGCCAGCCCCATTTCGTGGTATGTGGCAGGGTTCAGAATCAGATGGTCTGATTATTAATACTGAGGATGACGGACAAAACATTAGTGCTGAGGTCTATTCAGCAGGATTTGATCACTCTATTCGGGGACATCATCAAAGCTATGCTCAAGCAAATGTAGTTGTTACACGAAAAAATATCGGCAATAATTGTGTTACAAAAATGTACGGAATTTGGACTTTAATAAATCCAAATCAATTTAGGTCTCAGATTAAAGGAACAGATGGAAGATGCGAGCTTCCAACAAACTACCAAGAAGTACGTATTTTCAACAGACAGTAGCCAACGGGTTTCTGTGATTACCTTTGCTTCCCAACCGAGAGATTGATAGAGAAACCCGGTTTCTGACCACCACTCTACTCAATTCTTGCCGAGCTTTTAGGTGGTATTGATCACTAGAATCAACTAAAGCATAAAGAGGAGTTGTATCAGCAATAACCGCTTTAATCATGATTCACCTAATAGAATATTAGCTAATAAAAGATGACATTTTTTACAAAAATTCAATATTGTTGTACATATATTCGGGTTCCAAACATTCCCAAATCAAAACTAAGTCACCGATAATTTTTCCAATTGACTGACGTTTTTGGCGAGTATAAATAATACCACAATGTTCAATGTCTGTAGAAGCTAAACTTAGAAAATCATCATCAAAGGTGAAAATCACTCGTTGTTGAGATAAAGCATAAGCTAATTGTTGTTGATCAGATATACCAATTAACCCTTGTTCTGGGGAAGTTGTGACATCAATTCCTCTCATTCTCAAACCATTTGCGATCGCATTACTTACATTTTCATCAAGATGAAATTTAATCTTGTTTAACATTTTCACCCTTTAATATTTTTTGAATTAAAGAGGGTTGATTTCCTTGTAATTCTTTAGCATAATCTTCTCCTGCTTCAATTTGTTGTCTAATTTCTTCTCGATGGTCATGGTAATAAGTTAAAGCTGCATAAACATCGGCTAAGGTAATACTAGGATGGTGATAAATAATTTCATCGGGTGACATTCCCATTCTTTCATGCCAAATTACGATATCTTGAACTTTAATTCGATGTCCAGCAATACGAGGTTTTCCACCACAGATTCCTGGAGTAATGTCAATATGTTGTGAGATGACTGCTTTCATATTTACTATTTTCCGAGTCACGAATTTGGTTAAACCCCCTCTATTGTAGCATTATTTCATTACATATAATCCTTGAAATCTTCTAACGGCTCATCAAAATCAGGGGACATTAAAATCAAACCTTTTGCACTCCCGAATTTTCTTTGTACAGCAGGAGTAATATTAAATGTCTTTTTAACCTCATTCGTCAAAGAATTAGATGGGTTTAGATCAGAATTGTTAGAAATAGTAATTTGTTGCATTAATTGTTGAAGTAACCATTGTTTATCCTCAAGGGATAACTGGTTGATTTTGTCGGCAAATTCATGAACTTCTAAAGATGGCATAGTAACTCACCACAAATAAATATTGATAAATTTATCCTATTATAGCATTATTTTGAATGTTATGATAGAATAGGTTAATAGATTAATTTTTCCTGATTTTTTCTGAATCTGGGCGTTAGCAATGTGCTGATAGTTCCATCCCTACAATAAAAGCATAATAAGAGGGTTAAACCTATGGCAATCACACAAATTGAACATCTTATTCGTTATGTCACCAATGCCGATGGCGAAACAACCGATGTTCTTGTTCCTGTTGAACTTTGGCAACAACTTATGAATGCAATAAACTCTGATACTGTCAGTGGTTTAGCTTGGATTGACGAACAAGAACCAAAAGCCCAAATATTAGCTGACCTACAAGAATCTATGCAACTTGCCACAGCAGGACAAACCTTCCCCGTGTCACAACTTTGGGAAGATACCACTGTCTAAACTGATGATAGAAGTTCGCTTTACATTACCCTTCCTACGCCGTCTAAAAGCATTAACCAAACGTTATCGAAAAATTCAATCTGACATTCAGCCGATTATTGAACAGCTACAGATTGGAAATTTTATCGGCGATCAACTCTCTGGTATAGACTTAGCTGTTTTTAAAGTTCGAGCCAAAAATAGCGATATTCCCATAGGCAAAAGTGGTGGCTATCGGGTGATCTATCAAGTTGTTTCACCTGAATTAGTTTTGCTTCTGCTCATCTATGCAAAATCAGATCAGGCAGATGTTAGCCTAGACGAGATTAAAGATGCTATTAGCAAGACTTAGCTAATTTGTGTTAATTTAGGACACAATCTAATTGTAACAGAATTGTATTTTATCAAAAAATATCCCCATTAACCCCGCAAATTCTAATCATAATTAATCAAACCCGCAAAAAAATCATCCTTCAGGGGTTTACTAATTTAGCCAACATGATTACTATGGGGAAGACAAAACATCACGGTTTGGAGTGAGGAAACAGGATGTACATCGTACAAATTGCCTCTGAGTGCGCCCCAGTCATCAAGGCGGGAGGCTTAGGCGATGTTGTGTACGGACTCAGTAGGGAGTTAGAACTGCGGGGTCATACCATTGAGATTATATTGCCCAAGTACGACTGCATGAGGTATGACCAAATTTGGGGACTTCATGAAGCCTATCAAGATTTATATGTACCTTGGTTTGATGGGGCGATACACTGTACTGTTTTTTGTGGCTGGGTTCATGGACAGTTATGCTTTTTTATTGAACCTCATTCCGAAGATCATTTCTTTGACCGAGGTTGTTATTATGGTTGCGTCGATGACAATTTGCGATTTGCCTTTTTTAGTAAAGCTGCATTAGAGTTTTTACTCAGGACTGATAAACGTCCCGATATTCTCCATTGTCATGATTGGCAAACAGGTTTAGCTCCAGTCATGTTGTATGAAATGTACAAATATCATGGCATGGAAAATATTCGGGTTTGTTATACCATTCATAACTTTAAGCATCAAGGAATTGCTGGGACAAATATCCTTTGGGCTACGGGATTAAACCGAGAATCCTACTATTTTGAATATGACCGTTTACGCGATAATTTCAACCCCTTTGGCTTGAATTCTATGAAGGGGGGAATTATCTACTCTAACTTTGTAACAACCGTTTCTCCTAATCATGCTTGGGAGGCCCATTATGGAGAATTTGGTTATGGTTTAGGACATACTTTAGAACTGCATCAACATAAATTTGGTGGGGTATTAAATGGGATTGATTATAAGGTTTGGAACCCGGAAGTTGATCAGTTTATTCCTGAACAATATACGCCGGAAACTTTAGAAGGAAAAGAAAAGAATAAAAAAGCTTTACGCGAACGGTTATGGTTAAGCCATGAGGATAAACCTCTTGTTTGTTATATTGGTCGTTTAGATGATCAAAAAGGGGTACATCTGGTTCATCATGCGATTTATTATGCTCTGCATCGACAAGCTCAATTTGTGTTATTAGGTTCGGCAACGGAACCCGGTATTAACTCTTGGTTTTGGCATGAAAAGAACTTTTTAAATAATAACCCGGATTGTCATTTAGAACTGGGTTTTAATGAGGAATTATCCCATTTAATTTATGCGGCGGCGGATATTATTGTAGTTCCGAGTAATTATGAACCCTGTGGGTTAACTCAAATGATTGGGTTAAAATATGGCGCTGTTCCGGTTGTTCGAGGGGTTGGCGGGTTAGTTAATACCGTTTTTGATCGGGATTATGATCAATATCATACCCCAGAAGAACGCAATGGTTATGTATTCAATCAAACCGATGAGCAAGCCTTAGAATCTGCAATGGATCGAGCAATTGGGTTATGGAATTACTATCCTGATGAATTTGAAAAATTGAGAATTCAAGGCATGAATTATGACTATTCTTGGAAGCAACCCGGAACGGATTATTTAGCTATTTACGAATTCATTCGACATAAGTAATCATGTAGGGACGGGCTCGGTAATTATTTTTTAATACCCACAAATAACTGTTATAAACCCGCCCCATCCCTCCTAAATGATTTGTATTAGACTAGATAAGCTTCTTGGTGGGTTTTGATAGTGCAATCAGACTTAGGTTTGGCTACGCACAATAACAGGAACCCTTTCTCTATCTGATCGTCATCTAAGAAGTTTTGGTCTTCTTGATCGATTTCTCCTTCAACTAATTTGGCGGCACAGCTAGAGCAAGATCCTTGACGACAAGAAAATGGGAAATCGATGTCAGGTTCAGCTTCTTCTGCGGCATCAAGAATATAGGTATCCTCATCAACGTCGATGGTGATATCGATTTCTGGGGGTTTGTCTTTCTTGCCTTTGATTAGTCGGACTTTGTAAGTAGCCATTATTTAGATTCTCCTTGTTGATTAGCTGTATTTTTTGAGTAGGGATTACCCACTGCCCAGTTTGACACTCTCCGGCGTTTACGCGCGGAGATTCTTAATTCAGCGACTGACCTTTAAGCACCGGATCTCTTTCGAGCAATACTCAAACCTTTCAATCGTGAAAAGTCACCAATTGACGAGCCTGACTTACGGCAACTCCAGAGGGTCTATCTCCACTCATCGTACTAGGATACGACCTAGAGTTTGGGTGTGCCCCGCCCTACCTTAATTGATCAAACCAAATTATGTGTTTTCTGGTCATGAGAATGCGTTGATTCTCTAGCTGTGTTTTACAAGGTTTTCGCTACCCTTGTTGTTACTCTCAAGGAGTTTTCAGGTTCGAGGGTGCCGACTAAAAGCCGCTTCACAACCGCCCACCTTGGGGATTTCAACCATCTCTATCTTAATCTAAAGCCGATGCTCAAAGC
>CAITND010000259.1 GCA_903893625.1 uncultured Oscillatoriales cyanobacterium | reverse complement strand
TTGAAACCGCCATCGCTTATTACACCCAGGCATTGTCTGTTGGTACCCGCAAGGATTTTCCCCAATATTGGGCGCTGACACAAATGAATCTCGGTGCTGCCTACAGCGATCGCATCCAAGGGGAAAAAGCCCAGAATATTGAAACCGCCATCGCTTATTGCACCCAGGCATTGTCTGTTTTAACCCGCAAGGATTTTCCCCAATATTGGGCGCTGACACAAATGAATCTCGGTGCTGCCTACAGCGATCGCATCCAAGGGTACAAAGCCCAGAATCTTGAAAATGCGATCGCTTGTTACACCCAGGCATTGTCTATTTTAACCCGCAAGGATTTTCCCCAATATTGGGCGCTGACACAAATGAATCTCGGTAATGCCTACAGCGATCGCATCCAAGGGTACAAAGCCGAGAATCTTGAAAATGCGATCGCTTGTTACACCCAGGCATTGTCTATTTTAACCCGCAAGGATTTTCCCGATTGGGCGCTGACACAAATGAATCTCGGTAATGCCTACAGCGATCGCATCCAAGGGAAAAAAGCCGAGAATCTTGAAATGGCGATCGCTTGTTATCGCAATGCTTTAGAAGTTTATCAACCCCAGGCGTTTCCGTTAGAGTGTTTAAAGACTGGACGCGGTTTAGGCAATTTAGGATATAACACCGAACAATGGGAAACTGCGATTCATGGCTATAATCTAGCCATTGAAGCGGTTGAACAACTGTGTGAGTGGGTGAGTTCTCCCCGGCGTCGTCAGCAGGTGTTGGTGGATGCCTTGGATGTTTATGAAAAGATGGTGCAAGCTTGTCTGAAAGCCGGACGGGAGGACTTAGCCCTGACCACCATCGAACGCAGTAAGTCCCGCTCTCTGGTACAGATGATCACCGATATTACCCTCGAACCCAAAACCGCCACCGATGAACAACTCCAGCGCTTTCGAGGTTTGCGGCGTCAATTGTTGGTGTTATCGCAATTGTGGGAAGGAGAAATTATTGAGAGTAGCAGTGGAGATGACCTAACCCCCCAACCCCCTTCCCTGCGAGGGAATGGGGAGCAAGAGGTTCCTGTTTCTGGGGATTTTCCTCAAGTCCCCCTTTCCAAGGGGGATTTAGGGGGTTCCGATCCAAAAGTCCCCCTTTCCAAGGGGGATTTAGGGGGTAATCTCAACACCCAACGCCAAAACCTGCAACAACAACTTAACGAACTCCTAACAGAAATTGACGAACCAGAATTCCTGCTCACCCAAAAAGTACAACCGATCACAGTGGCGGAAATTCAAACCCTTCTGGATCAACAAACGGTTATTTTAGAATGGCATATTGGAACTCAGGAAACGTCGGGTTTTCAAACTTTTATTATTAGTCACAATAGCTTGCAAGTTGAGGAATTTACCCCCACCGAATGGCAAACCCTCGACGCCTGGAAACAAGACTATTTACAGGACTATCGCCAACCCAGTTGGACAGAAAATCTCGCCGGACGTCTGCAAAAGTTAGGGGAGATATTACGCCTTGATGATATTCTCGATAAAATTCCGCCCCAATGCCAAACCCTAATTTTAATTCCCCATCGTTTCCTGCATCTATTCCCCTTACACGCCTTAAAAGCAAAACGAAATAACAACAACTCCAAACAATATTTGCTAGACCTTTTTCCTGAAGGGGTGAGTTATGTTCCCAGTTGTCTACTATTGCGACGGTTAAAACAGCGCCAACGTCCGGCGGCGTCGGAAACTTCCCCTTGGTTTGGGATACAAAACCCCACCCAAGATTTACATTATACCCAAGTCGAAGTTGAACAAATCAAACAACCCTTTGATCCTAATACCTTGATTCTGAAAGGTCAGCAAGCCACCAAAGCCAAGTTATTCCATCCCGAAACCTTAGCAAAACTCGCCCAGAGCGAATATTTGCACTTTTCCTGTCACGGTAGTTTTAATGCTAAAAATCCCCTGTATTCGGCATTAATTTTAGCGCCGGAAATAGCAGGAGAAACAGTATTAAACCCGGAAACAAACAATAAAGATCGGTTTGTGATGTTGCGAGATGGGAGAAGGTTTGATACTGTTACCCAAGGACTGACATTAGGAGAAATTTTTGCTAAATTAGAATTGCGTTTATGTCGATTAGTGGGATTATCTGCCTGTGAAACCAGTTTAATTGATGCTAGTCAGATGTTAGATGAATATATTGGTTTACCAATGGCGTTTTTATATGCGGGAAGTCTGAGTGTGATTAGTAGTTTGTGGTGTGTGGATGATTTTGCAACGGCGTTTTTAATGATTCGTTTTTATCAGAATTTACCCAAAGAAAATGATTCTAATGTCCTAGCGTTACAAGCGGCGCAACATTGGTTTAGAAAGGTTTCCCGTGATGACTTTTTAACTTGGTTACGCAATGATCTAAAATTAGATGAAGATTTCGTGGATAATTGCGAAGTCCGTCTACTTCGGGGTTATCCTGAACATCCCTTTAACCAACCCCTGCATTGGGCTCCTTTTGCTATTATTGGTTTATAATATCTCTATAGCAATCCTAAATCAATTGTAATAAAAATCCGTAGGGGTTGGGTCTCCCAACCCAGGCGCCAAGAGGGTTGGGAGACCCAACCCCTACGATAAAATGTTACAACCTCGGTGCGGGTTGCTATAGTGATTGTGATATAATATTGGTGTCTGTGCTTTGATAGTTAAACCCTGAGATTAAGGTTAGTCAAGGAAAATGGAGGCTATTATGAATGATTCTGAACAAACTGTTTACGATTTTTCAACCTTCTTAAATAATCCTAATCCTGAGCTATTATCCGATGAAGTTAAAACCGGATTAAAACAACTCCAAGACGAACTCAAAACCCTTCCTCCAAAATCGACTAAAATCGCTTTAGCAATTCTGAAATGGTGTGAAAAATACCCAGAAATTTATGAGTATTTCAAAAAAACCGATTGGCAACAAGTCCGATGTGATATGATTGAAGAAGGAGAAGAAGTTCCCTCCCCTGATATTACCTTAGAGGTCGAGCGTGTGACCAATAAAATGATGATTGCGATTGATAAAATTAATCGAGAAAATGAGTCTAGCGATCGCTCTAACGACACCAAAGATAATGACCCAAACGATTAATCATATTTACGCTTTAAATCTCTATTTATTTGCTTTTAAACTTAAATCTGGTTTAACAGCAGATTTACAACCCGTTGAAAATCCAGCTACTGTTGTTAAAGAGCAGTATCAACCCATATTAGACCAGTTTAAACCCCAATTTAAAGACGGAGATCTTAATCCTCAATTACACTCTGAAGATGCTTTGAAATCAATCCCAGGAGACACCCTAGATTTATTAGAAACCCAACGCCAGGATCGGGATTTTTACTTTAAGTCGGGTTTAGAAAAAAACTCCAATCCCCAGAAACCTAAATCATTATATAGTCTGCTATTATATCCCCAAAAAATATCCGATACCTATTCTTTATTATTGCATATTTTTCGACCTCAAGACCCCGGATATGATCAAGTTAAGTTAGCGTTAGCTGAAATTGAACAATTTCACCCCAAAAGTTTAATCTTAAAAGATCCCAAAATGGATTTTTTAGGACAAACCTTATTAGTAACGGCGTTTTTACCTGAAAATACCCCAACAGATGATCAAAATTTAAGAGCGATCGCCGAGCAATTACGCTATCATTTATTTGGAAATTATTGTGATACTTTTTATCAAGAGGGAAAACTATTAGGGAGTTATATTGTTGAATATGGAAACCCTAGCAGAAGTCTGGATCGGATTTTAATTGTATTTTATCTAACCGAAGCTACTCCAGAAAAAATTAAGTCAATTTACTGGAATTTACCCGAATTCTTTCTCTATTATCATAAAATAGCCCATACGTTTCAATTTAGTCGCCAAGCTTATCAAGAAGCTGATGAGCTAATTCGCAACATTATTGAAGTAGAATTAAGAAAAATCATGAAACTTGACACGGAAGCAGAAACATCTAACTTAGATTTAGAAGGTTTAAAAAAACAACTAATCACCCTAATTAAAATCGCACCTAAATATACCTTAAAATTAAGAAACCTAGAATATGCTCTAAATACAGTTAATATTAATGTCGGAAATTATGAGCGCATTTTGAAGCGATTCCAACAAGAAACCGAAGATGATTTAGAATTTTTTGTCCGCTTTTTAAATCGAGAATGTCAGACTTTACCAATCCAAATTCAAGCGGATTTAAACTATTTAAAACCCGCCTCAAATTTATTAGATCAGGCGATATCTAGTATTAGAGGATTAGTTGAAATTGAACAAGCAAAACTGGATCGAGAAAAAGCAGACATCCTCCGTCAGAGTGAAGAAGACGAAAAAGACCGCGATAAATCTTTAGAGCGTACCATTTCAACGTTAGGCGTTGGTTTAGGCGCGGGAGGTATTGCTTCATCGATTACCTCAGCATACATTGAAAAACCCCTAACCCTATCTTATCTGGAAAAATCCCTATCCGTTCCTCCTATTATTCTAGCATCTTTATTAAGTGTTGGAATAGCTGCGATCGCAGGTTTTATTACTTGGGAGATTACTAAAAAATGGAAATAATATCAGAGGAAGTGCGATCGGAGAATGTCAACGGTTGTCACCCACCGTCCGGGGGAGTGAGAAGAATCAAAAAAAGTCCCCCAGAGTAGAATATGGGGGAAGAAAGACTTAATATTATAAAGCACTGGAATCCAAACTTTTTGCTTCTGCTTCTGTTTGGGGTAAATGTAAACCACATTCTTGTTTTAAGCCTCGGAAACGAGTATCCCGTTCATTTTCATCCGATGCCATTAAAGGACGGCTAGAATGCCAATCTCCGACGGTTGTATAGCCCAGATTAAAATAGGGATGGTAGGGTAAATCATGGGCAGTTAAATATTGATAAATATCCCTAGAATTCCAAGACAAAATCGGATGAACTTTGTATTTCCCTGAATGTTGAACAACTGGATTTAAGGTTTTGCGATGATGGGTTTGATCGGCGCGTAATCCCGCCAACCAAGCCGTCGCCTTTAATTCTTTTAATGCCCGTTGCATGGGTTCAACTTTACGAATTTTATCGTAATAGTTCAATGCTTCAATATCATCTTTTTCCCATAATCGTCCCTGTAATGCTTCCATTCGCGCCGGACTGATGGGAGATTGATAAACTTTTAAATTCAGGTTGAGGCGTTCTGTTAACTGTTGGGCAAAAACATAAGTTTCCGTGGGTAAATAACCCGTATCAACCCAAATAATCGGAATATTAGGAACAACACCAGTCACTAAATGCAGCATCACCGCCGCTTGAATTCCAAAGCTGGTACTCATGACCAAACCATCCCCAAAGGCTTCTACCGCCCACTGGACAATAGTAATGGCATCAGCATCAGTTAATTGTTGATTTGCCACATTCAAATCGAGTTCGAGTTGTGGAATCGTTTGAATTGCCTTATGCTCTGAGGTTTGATCCCGATGATCACGGTGCTGTTGAAAAGGAGTGTGACCGTTAGTAACGGGAGAAGATGTAGATCCGAGATTCCCGTTAAGATTGGGATCGATCAGATTCAATTGTGGCATAGTTTTCTTGGTTTCCCTTGTAGTAAACGTTGACACTCTCCGGCGTAAACGCGCGGAGATTCTTAATTCAGCGACTGACCTTTAAGCGCCAGATCTCTTTCGAGCAATACTCAAACCTTTCAATCGTGAAAAGTCACCAATTGACGAGCCTGACTTACGGCAACCCCAGAGGGTCTATCTCCAAAAGCGTACTAGGATACGACCTAGAGTTCGGGCTTGCCCCGCCCTACCTTAATTGCTCAAACCAAATTATGAGTTTTCTGGTCATGAGAATGCGTTGATTCTCGCTTCTCGGTTTTACAAGGTTTTCGCTACCCTTGTTGTTACTCTCAAGGAGTTTTCAGGTTCGAGGGTGCCGACTAAAAGCCGCTTCACAACCGCCCACCTTGGGGATTTCAACCATCTCTATCTTAATCTAAAGCCGATGCTCAAAGC
>CAITND010000258.1 GCA_903893625.1 uncultured Oscillatoriales cyanobacterium | reverse complement strand
TAGCTCATGTCTTTTGCCTCGATTTTTCCGAAAATCCTTGACTAACTTTATTTGTTCTATTATACTATTTAACATATTTTTAAAATCAAAAAAAGTGATCTGTTTTTGATTTTATCAAGAAAAGATCACTTTTATTTTCTTATTTACACCCGACTTTGAAAACGCCCTGGGGGCTGGGGGGGGGTAAACTCAAGTTATTAGGTAAATGGGAGATCCATACTTATGAAATTAAAGACATAAAACGAGTGCGTTTAATTCGTCGTGCTGACGGATATTATGCACAGTTTTGTCTGAATATTACCGTTACTGATGTTCAACCTAAAACTGGTAAAGAAATAGGACTTGATGTTGGGATAGAGTCGTTTTATACAGACTCCAACGGTTATCAAGAACCTAATCCTAAGTTCCCAAGAAAAGCTGAACAATCAATTCAGCAATCTCAGAAGCAAATCTACAAGAAAGTAAAAGGTTCATCCGGTAGACGGAAAGCTAGAAAAGTTTACGCTAAAAAACACTTAAAAGTAAGTAGACAACGGAATGAACACGCCAAGATAACGGCGCGTAACGTATGCAAGTCTAACGACTTAGTAGCCTATGAAGATTTAAGTGTGAGAAATTTGGTTAAAAACCATTGTTTAGCTAAATCAATTAGTGATGTTAGCTGGTATTTGTTTCGACAATGGATAGAATATTTTGCAGCTAAGTTTAATAAATTAGCAGTTCCGGTTGCACCCCATTACACTTCACAAAAATGCAGTAATTGTGGGGTAATTGTGAAAAAATCTCTATCAACTCGCACCCATGTTTGTAATTGTGGATGTGAGTTGCATAGAGATACAAATGCTGCAATTAATATTCTCAATCTTGGTAAACAAGCTAGGGGAGGGCATCCCCGAAGTAACGCTAATGGACTGGAAACCTCTACTCTGCTTGGGGAAACCCTGGTCGAGCAAGTATCTAGGTTGAAGTTAGAATCGAGGGCGTCTTCAGACCTGAGAGTTTCAATTTACCAGTCTTTTCAAATAGAGACAAACACCTTTTAATTTACTCAAGGAAACTTTAGGATCTTTAACTAGGGAAAAAGTTGCAACAACAATAATTCGGAATAATCTATATAATAATACCTGTTTTGACGTATGCTTTTCTAGGGTTAATAAATAACTGTAAATACTTTGTTTGATTTTTAAACTAGGATTTTTACCTGTAATTGATGAACTTTGATGGATAACCTGAATTTGATGAGTTAATGCAATCAAATGTCCTTGTTGAGCATAACGGCGACAAAAATCAAAGTCTTCATAATATAAAAAATAATCCCGATCAAATTGAGGACAATGCTTAAAGTTTTTTAAATTAATCAATAAACTACATCCTGATACCCAATCTGCCAAAATATAAGCTTCCGTTTTAAGTTCTTTTGAAATTAACTTTAATTCTGCTATTTTTCCGGTTTTAGTCATAAACTCTCCACCTCCAAACTCAACCTCATTCTGGAAATTATAAACAACCGTTCCTAACAGAGAAATATGGGAATATTGCTCAAAAAACTGAGTCGCTTTTGTTAGAGAATTTTTCGGTAAAATAGCATCAGGATTAATTAACCACACAATAGATTGAGAATCTTGTTGATAAACCCAATTTAACCCAATATTACACGCTCGACCAAACCCAATATTTTCAGGGGAATCAAATACTAAAATAGACGGGGATTTTAACCGATGAATAGAGAGATCATCGGGAGAATTATTAATAATAATTATTTGATGATTTATCCCTAGTGGTAGAGACGTTGCATGCAACGTCTCTACCACAGAATTAATTAACCGTTGAATCAATTCGGTTGAGTAATAATTAACCGTTATCCAGTAAATCACGCTAATTCAATTTGACTGTCATCTCCAATCATAAACCGTAGGGCTTTAGGTCGTTGAGGTGCGGTACTTAAACTGGCTCGACGCCCAATCACAGTATCTACAATGCGTTGATTAATCCCAATAATTTTAGCCTCACTCAAGATGACACTATGCTCGATTTCAGCATCAATTAAAGTGACTTTATTTGCCACACTACTATAGGGGCCGATAAAGCAGTTTTCTAAATAGCAATTTTCCCCAATAATTACTGGCCCCCGTACACTACAGTTGACTAATTTTGTGCCTTTACCAATTTTAACCCGTCCTAAAATATGACTATTTTCGTCTATTTCTACTGCTACATCGTAGGTAATACAGGAATCTAAAATAATTTGATTTGCACTGAGTAAATCATCTTTTTTTCCCGTATCTAACCACCAACCTTCTAAGGTACAAGCCTCAACACTTTTGCGATCATCAATCAGCTGTTGAATTGCATCGGTAATTTCCAGTTCTCCCCTTGCGGAAGGTTGGATTTTTGCGATCGCATCATGAATGCTTTTATCAAAAAAATAAACCCCGACTAAAGCTAAGTTAGAGGGAGGAACTTTGGGTTTTTCAACTAACTTTAATACCCGTCCTTGATCATCAACAACTGCTACCCCAAAGGCGGTAGGATTAGTTACAGTTCTTAGTAAAATTAACGCATCCAGTTGTTGCTGTTTAAAGAGTTCTACAAACTGATTGAGTTGACTTTCAATTAAGTTATCTCCCAAATACATAATAAAAGGAGAATCCCCTAAAAACGGTTGAGCAACTTTTACCGCATGGGCTAATCCGGCGGGTTGATCTTGTAAAATATAGGTGATTTTTGCGCCAAAGCGATCGCCATTTCCGGTTAAATTTTTAACTTCTTCTCCGGTTTCTGGACTAATAATAATCCCAATTTCTGTAATTCCAGCCGCTACAATTCCTTCAATTCCATACCATAAAATCGGTTTATTAGCGACGGGAACTAATTGTTTTGCACCTGTGTATGTCAAGGGGCGCAAACGAGTTCCTTTTCCACCTGAAAGAATTAGTGCTTTCATAATTAATAGTTAATGGTTAATAGAAAACATCCTGTAGAGACGTTCCATGGAACGTCTCTACGGTTGTAATTGTTGTAACATTTTTCGCAGTCCTTGTCGCCATTGGGGAGTATGATTTCCCAGAACATTAGCTAATTTTTTACCACTTAAAACTGAATAGGCGGGACGACTAGCAGGTGTTGGATATTCGGGGGTTGTAATTGGGATTACCCGTTCAATTTTTAGGGGAAAACCTAATAGTTTGGCTTCTTCAAAAATTGCGATCGCAAAATCATACCAACTGGTAACGCCACTATTTGTACAGTGATAAATTCCGTAGGTTTGAGAATTTAAAAGTGGCATTAATTGAACAATTGATTGTGCTAAATCCCCTGTCCAAGTCGGACTCCCAACTTGATCACTAACAACGCGAATTTCTTCCCGTTCTTTTCCCAAGCGTAACATTGTTTTGACAAAATTTCCGCTTCCACCCACACCATAAACCCAAGCAGTTCTGAGAATTGCAAATTTGGCTTGGGTTTCTTGAATGGCAATTTCTCCGGCTAATTTTGATTCCCCATAAACACCCAGGGGGTGAGTCAAATCAGTTTCAAGATAAGGATGGCTTTGAGTTCCATCGAAGACATAATCCGTAGAAATGTGAATCAATGTTGCATCTAATTGTTGACAGGTTTTGGCTAAAATACCTGGTGCAATTCCATTAATTGTCATTGCTAATTCCGGTTCACTTTCTGCCTTATCCACTGCGGTATAAGCAGCAGCATTAATCACCCATTCCGGTTTAATTTCCTCAATTAACCTTTCAATTTCTTGGGTTTGGGATAAATCAAGGGTATCTCGTCCTACACAGACTAACGACCCCATAGAAGCGAGGAAAGGCTGCAATTCTTGACCGAGTTGACCATCTTTTCCGATCAATAAAATTTGTTTCATGAGAAAAACTCCGCCGTTTTTAAAGGTTGACCCTCTTGATCTTTTACTGATAAAATTGGTGTAATTCCATCTAATGGCCAATCAATGCCAACGTCAGGATCATTCCAAAGCAAAGATCGCTCATAGTTTGGTGCATAATAGTCGGTAGTTTTATATAACACTTCAGCAATATCTGAAGTTACTAAAAACCCATGGGCAAATCCAGGGGGAACCCAAAATTGTCGCTTATTTTCTCCACTAAGAATGCAACCGACCCACTCTCCAAAATGGGGAGAACTTTTTCTCATATCTACAGCAACATCAAAAATTTCACCCGCAACAACACGCAATAATTTACCTTGGGTTTGTTGGATTTGATAATGTAAACCTCGCAAAACGCCTTGAACAGAACGGGAATGATTATCTTGTACAAAATTTAAGGTAATTCCTGTTTTCTCAGTAAAATTTTTCTGGTTAAAGCTTTCAAAGAAAAAGCCTCTTTCATCCCCAAAGACTTTGGGTTCAATGATTAAAACATCGGGAATTGAAGTTGGAATAATATTCATGTTTGGGTTAATCAGTGGTCAGCGACTAAATATTGTACCAAATTGGTGCTACTTGATCAGAACTGAATTCAAGGTTAGTCTTTTTCAAGAATAATCTTGACTTCTCCCTTTAACGGGATAAATTCATGATGATCCCGATTATAGACCCACGCTTTAATCGTTGTGTTTCCCAACCCATAACGCCATTGTACAGCAGGAATTTGAACTTCCCATCGCGCATAATTATAGAGTGGAGAATCCAATACTTGAGCAATATCTGGACTATTTAAACCGACATTAGCATTGGCAAAAAATGATAGTTGGTTTCCCAAAGAAAAAAAGACGAGTTGGGGTTGGTTTTGTTGCTGGGGAAAAATTGCCCATCCCTTTAAAATAATAGAGTCTTGGGGGTTGAGTTTCAAGGGTTGATCACGAGATAAAGGAAAATCAATATAACCATAAAGTTGTTCTGATTCTGTTTTAAAGGTGATATTATTTGCCCAATTTCTGAGTTTAATTCTCTGGAGTTGTTTAACACCATCTTGAATCCACCAAGTTGTTTTACTTAATCTTAATAAGCAGCGTTCAGGATGGGTTTTAAAGAATTTAGATTCTTCTAAATAGTTAATCAGTTCTAAGCAGGTTTCCCCCCGTTGTTTATTGATTAAATCTGTTTGAGCTTGAGCGATCACTATTTCTGATTTTACCGCTATTAAACAGACTAAAATCCCCCCGATAAAACTATAAATTAGTTTGGGATAATAATTTCTATTTGAAAAATTACCTTTTGAAATAATTATAAACCAAAGTTGAATAACAGCAATAATTAACAGTAAAGAATGAGTGGTATATCGGGAGGTATAAATCGCATAATTTGCCCCATAATCATAACGACCTAATGTAATTAAAATTGAGCATAATATAGAAAATATTCCAATAGAAAACCAAGGAGAACAGGATTTAAGTAAATATTCTTTTCCCTTTCTGTTGATCAAACAGTAACATCCTAATCCTATAAAATTCAATATAATTATTAATCCTAGATAACTACTGAAAGTATAGGAATTTGTCAGAGTTGCAGCAATTAAATTAAAGAAAAAATGAATAGAAGCGAACAACTGTTCTATGAGGGAAAGATTGATTTTTTTTGGTTCTTGAGTATACCCTATTGAGTAAATTAAACTTGAAATTGCAAATAAAGTTATCCAAAAAGTTAGATATTTTTTTCTTTGATTCCCTGATTCTGAAATCATTATAACCCCAGGTATTAAAGCCAACCAACTCATTAATCCTTGTGCAGATGAAAAACTAGCAATTAAACAAGGAATCGCAGCTAGTAAAAGCTTTGTTTTGGGTTTAAATTGATTTTGATTTAAAATAAAACAACTTAGAATTACACAAAAATTGATTAAAAATAAAGCAATTTGAAATCCCCAAAGCCAATTTTCCGATTGAGCTAAGGAGAAAAATATTAAAGCTGTTAATAAATTGGTAAAATGAAAGAAATAATTTTGATTTTTTGAGGTATTAGCAGAAATTTTATATAACAATATAAACGTTATCATTGCTAAACATAAACTAAAAAAAAGCTCTAATTTAATATTCCAACTCGAAATAAATCCTAAAGCAATAAAAATTAAGCGTGGAAATAAGATTCGATGGTTATTATGGAGTTCAAATAAGTCTTTAAATTCTAATGTTCCTGTGACTGTTTTTTCAAATAAAGCAGGTAAAACCCACTGATCATAAAAGGGAACATTCACCCCAAAACTAATAATAAATCCCGTCACCCCCACAATAGGAATTAAATACAGTAGCCCTAAAATAATAGCAGGAAAGGCGACAAAAGATGAGGAGTTTTTAGCCATTAGTTACCAGTTAAGCTGTTAAGTATTTAAACCACACAATCCAGCGAGCGACGACGCTCGCACTACAAGGATTTAACAATTTCTGAATAAGAAATTTAGATGCTTAATAGAATATCAGTTACCCGTTATTCGTTAGTTACAGCAATAACTGATAACTAATAACCGATAACTGACAACTGTTAAAACCTGAAATTACTTCAAGTTTGTAATACTGTTTATGCGACCAGTAAAGCGGTTTAAGAAGATGTCTAACACCGAGCGTTTACCGACATTAATCTTCGTATTCACTGACATCCCCGACTGTAAACCAACCTTAATATCTTTCTGTTCATCTAAGGTAAAACTTTGCTTATCCAATTTCACTTTTCCTTTAAAAGTAAAATATTGACGACCCTTTTCAGGATCAGGTTTAATCGCATCTTGACTCAGCCATTTTAACTGTCCTGGAACCATGCCAAATTGATCATTGGGAAAAGCATCAATTGAGACTTCCACCGGAATACAATCTGCATCAGTAATGCCAATTTCTTGTCGAGCTTCTGGAGAATCTGGACAAATACAATCTTTTTCTGCTTTGCATTCAATCACTTCTCCAGCCACCGTTTTTCCATCATAGGGCTGTAAGAATTTTCGCTTAACTCGTAAAGCATTTAACACTAACGCTAAATCTGTATTTTTAATATAAATTGTGGCTTCGAGTCCCTTATCATCGGCTAAAATTTGCATCAGTTTTTCCGTTTGTTGAGCTTCATAATAGGCCTCATTACAACGCTTCATCTTCGTATCTCCCGATTTTAACACTTGCTCATTGACATATTTGCAAATTTCATCCTGCTTCATATCGACTTCAGAATCTTGTTTGGTTGAGGGTTGTAAATCATAAATCACCCCCGCCACAGGTGAACGTAAGACTTGAGTATCGCGCTGTTCTTCAACTTTTTCGAGTTGAGCATTAACATCCCCTAAACGCTTTTCATTATCCAGTTTATAGCGACTCAGTTGAGAATCAATACTGGCAATTTGTTTTTTATTTTCTTCAACCCGAAGATACAATTCTTTCGCCCAAGCATCTTTTGTATTTTGTAATTCTTGTTCCGTCCGATCGATGGAAGCTAAAACTTTCTGTTTCTCATCTTCTAATCGTCTAATTTCAGCTTGTTGTTTCTCCACATCACCTTTACGCGCATTAATTTCACTTTGACGGGTTGTGATTTGATCCTGCTGACGTAAAAATTCATTTTGGCTTTTCAAAACCTCTTGTTCCTGACGTTTTTTATTTAAGTCGGACATCGCTCCTTCTTCAACTAAGGGAGCAATTTGACCCAAAATTGATTGATTCAGATCTAAAGATTCTTGAGACTTGTCAAGTTGAGCCTTCGCTAAACCTAATTGTTCTTCAGAATAGCGAATTTGATTGGTTGCATATTGAACTTGTTCTCGTGTTGCTCGAATGGAATTTTCCGTTTGTTCGAGTTGTTTTCTAAATTCTATAATTCGTCCTTCAACGGCTGAGATACGCGATTGATATTCAGCCCGGTAATTAGCAACTACACCTGACTGAGCCGGACTATAATTAATGGCTCGACCTTGATTATTATAAAGTTCATTAATTAAACCCATTAAAATTTGATTTTCTTGCAGTCGGGCATCTCGATCTTTAACCATCGTTTCCCATTCAGGCGGTAAAGTTCCTCTGGCATTCCCCTGAATAATATTCTTATAGAATTCGTTTTCTTGATTGAGAGTACCTTGTAATTTAGCTAAAGATTTAATATCGGCACTAGGGTTAGTGGTACTGAAAGTAAGCAGAGGTTGGTTTTTTTGGACGCGATCGCCATTTTCAACGTGCAGTCTCACCACTGCACCCGTTATTGGGGCTTGAATTTCTCTAGCACCTTCTTGATATTCCAGTTCACCCACGGCGGGAACTGTTTGTTCAATCCGAGAAAAATAGGCCCAAACAACACCGGAAGTGGCTACTAACATAATCAGCCAGAGAAACAGATGAGACCACATCGCAGGTTTCTCAAGAATAACGGGTTGATCAACAAGTGATACAGATTTCATAAATAGTAATCGGTAAACAGCAAAATCAGTTATCAGTTATCAGTTATCAGTTATCAGTGAAAGAAATAAAATCAAGATTTTTACTAATTGAGAGCAATTGTAACTGCTTCTTAACTCTTAAACTGATAACTGATAACTGATAACTGATAACTGTATTAAGTAGGGGCGTCCTGTTGTTGATACAGGCAGTAATAACGTCCTTTCAGGGCGACTAACTCATCATGATTTCCTTGCTCAACGACAGACCCTTGATCCATCATAATAATGACATCAGCGTTTTTCACAGCACTCAGACGGTGAGTAATAAAAAACACGGTGCGATCGTGAAATGCTTCCATCAAGTGATTGATTACAGCACGCTCCGATTGATAATCTAAAGCACTCGTCGCTTCATCCAAAATTAACAGTTTAGGATTTTGTAATACCGTGCGAGCGATCGCTACCCGTTGGCGTTGTCCCCCCGATAAAGCCGACCCCCTTTCCCCCACCTGGGTATTGTAACCATTGGGAAGACCCATAATAAAATCGTGAGCCGCAGCAATTTTAGCCGCTCGAATAATCTCATCCGTACTCGCTTCCGGGTTACTCAAGCCAATATTATCCTGAACTGTTCCGTTAAACAGAAGGGTGTCTTGCAGCACCACCCCCAATTGACGGCGGACAGAATACAGTTCCACTTTATTAATATCGTAGCCATCAATTAAAATTCGCCCCGATAGGGGAGCATATAGACGCTGTAATAACTTCATCAACGTACTTTTACCCGAACCACTCAACCCCACAATCGCCACAAACGACCCAGAGGGAAAATCTAAATTGATGTTAGCCAGTTGCAGTGGCCCCGTAGGATTAAACCGGAAGGATACTTCGTCAAAGGTGACTGATCCTTCAATTTCGGGTAATGGAATATTATTGCGATCCGCTTCATCTGCTTCAGGATAGGTATCGATAATGTCCCGCAACCGTTCTACAGAAATTGCTACTTCCTGAACGTTTTGATAAACACTGATAAACCGTAATAAGGAACCCGTCACGTTTCCTGAAATAATCCGAAAGGCGATTAATCCCCCAATGGTTAACTTCTGTTCAATAACAAGATAAGCCCCCACCCATAACAGGGCAATTCCACCAATTTTATTCAGGAAGTCACTCATGGTTGCGGCCGCCGTTTGGGTCAGAGTTGTTTGCAAACTCGCACTCATGAAACGGGCATACATTCCTTGCCACCGCCAACGGGCAGTTAGTTCAATAGTTTGGGATTTAATCGTTTGAATTCCACTAATAACTTCCACAATATAAGCCATCGAAGCCCCAGCCAAAGCAGCCCGTTTGCGGATTAACCGCATAATCACAGGGGAGAAGATCAGGATAATTCCGGCAAATAGAGGTAAGGGAGCTAGGGCTACGAGGGTAAGAGTTGGACTCAAAGCAAACATCACGGCGATGTAGACCACCGAGAACACCGCATCCAATACAACAGTTAAGGCTGTTCCCGTTAGGAAGTTACGGATATTTCCTAACTCGTTAAAACGGCTCATCAAGTCACCGACTTGTCGGTTATCAAAGTACCCCAAGGGCAGCCGTAACATATGGTCAATAATTTCCGCCGTCAGTTTAATATCAACGCGGTTAGAACTATCCACAAACAGATAGGTTCGCAACGCCGTCAATAACCCTTCAAACAGGGCAAACCCTAATAGCAGAATTCCCAGGATATTCAGGGCGTCAAAGTTGCGCTGTGCGATCACCGCATCGATGATCAACATACTCACCAAAGGGTTGACCAAACCGAACACTTGGATAAAAAACGAAGACAGCAACACCTCAACAAAAGTGGCGCGATGCTCCATCAAGGCGGGTAAAAACCACCAAAAGCTAAACTGTTCTTTCTGGTCAACTCGTGGGGCTTGCAACAGCAGTACCTGTCCTTCTTCACCCCAAATTTCAGCAAACTGTCCTGGACGCATCCGGGTCAGACCCTTTTCCGGTGATGCCAGTATCAGTTCCCGTTCAGTGATGCTATAGAGAATGGCAAAACTATCCTTCCATACCAGCATTGCCGGGGCTTTTAGTCGGCCAATGGCACGGGCTGGAACTTGAACCAACTGAGCGTTGATGCCCAACATCTGAACCACAGAGCCACAGGCTTGCAAACTGATATTGCCCACCGTTGCCAACTGATTATCTAAAACTCGGCGGACAACATCTTTTTTAAAGTTGATTCCGAAGAATTTAGCGATCATATTGAAGCAGGCTAGGGGCGCGTCAATTTTGCCTCGACCTCTAACCACCGGAAACCGTGCTGCCGATTTAGGCAGAGTCGTTTCTGGCATCGGAGGCACATCAGGAGCCGAGGCAACCGCCGATAAGTCTATTGTCCGATTTCCTGGGGCTGAGTCCTGAACACCCACACCAGCTTCGGGGCTGACCTCTGCGGATTCTGCTTCATAAACAGGTTCTCGCAAACCAATTAATCGAACTCCCTGTGGCCCTTCGGCTTTGTAAGATTGATTACTGTCTTCTAATAAAACCCGATTACCTGGGGTAA
This sequence comes from uncultured Oscillatoriales cyanobacterium, assembly GCA_903893625.1. Lineage (GTDB taxonomy): Bacteria > Cyanobacteriota > Cyanobacteriia > Cyanobacteriales > Microcoleaceae > Planktothrix. The sequence goes on along the minus strand of CAITND010000258.1, from coordinate 61,688 downwards.
AACTGCCCAACGTTCCACTACTGACTAACCAAATCCGATTGGGATCGAGTAAATTTTTGAGTTCTTTAATTTTATTGTTGCCATTGAGCAAGTTCAGCACAATGGCATCTTGCCAAAGATCTTGGGCTAGGGTCTTGATATTGTTAACCGGAATGGCTTGTTGTTGCAAATGTTGACTTAATAGCTCAAAGACTTCACTTCTTGAGGCGTGATCGCGGAAGGCTTCCCCAAAGGCTTGTTCTTTTGCCACCCATTGCAGAAAATCCGTTGCCGATAGCGTAATACAAATCGTGTCCGTTGAAGCGATCGCAGTTTCACAGGGGACGCCTCGAATTAACCCCCCCCAGCCGATGATTTCTCTAGCTCCGAGTAAGCCTAAACTGACATGGCGCTGCGCTCTGGGATCAAAACCCAGCAGTCGAGCCTGTCCTTGATAAATAATCGTGATTTGAGTCGGCAATTTATCCCGCTCAAAGATCGGTTGTCCGGTGCGATAGCCCAAGAGTTGGCATTTGGGCAGCAAGCTTTGAAGGGCCTTCTCGGAGAGGCGATCAAAGGGGCTGGTTTCAGCCAGGAAGGTCTGAATTTGGGACTGAGAAACGGCGGATGTTGTCATGACACTGAAGACACTGAAGTGCGAAGAGGTTGTAGCGAGCCAACTTGAGCCATTTGCTCTCGTAGCCAATTTTCAAACATTTCTTCGATCATCCGGCGACGCATGGATTCGTCTAATTGAGCCGGAAGGAATTTTTCTAACCGAATAATCACAAACCATTCTGCCAAGGGGCGCGGTGCCCACAGTTGACCAGGTTGACTCACCGATAAAAGTTTACTAATCGCCGGGTGAGGTTGGGATACCGGAACAGGCCCTAACACCCCCCCTGAGCGAGATTCTGGCCCTTCTGAATGATCACGGGCAACCTCAGCAAAAGAATTTTCCCCCTCCGCAATTCTAAAATAGAGTTCTTGAGCCAAGCCAGGATTTTTAGTCCGAATTAAAGAATATACAACTTGATCTAAACTCCCTTTGCGAGTCAGAAAATAATTCTCGACTCGACCACTCCACATCTCTTGTTTAAATTTTTCGACTCTCACGGGGCGTTCTGCCATTTCCAGAAGTTGTTCTGGGGTCATATCATAAGCGGCTAGCCAAGCGGCTTTCGCTTCTGGGGAAGTGAGTTGGTGTTGATTTTCAAATCTTTCGATGGCCGATGCTTGTTCTGCCTCTGTACAAGTGATCTTAGCGATCGCTTGCTCCAAAATCACTTCTCGCAGAAATAATGGCATTAACTGATAACGTTTGAGCAGCGATGGTAAATCCTCTGCTGTGATAATGGTTTCTCCGACTTTGAACGCTCCTGTCATTGAACTCTCCAACCGACTTTCACTACCCCTTTCAAATTTACCTTGAGTAGTCCTAAAGTGACTACTATATTAAATCTCTTTGTCCAAATAATAGCAGACCGTTTACTCCTTACCTGAATTAATCATCTCTTAACAAATTCTATCCCCTCTCAACTGCGAACACCTATTTTTGTCCCTAACACGACGACGCACAGAAGGGGTTTTGGGTTCCTGATCATCACTCTCATCTGACTCTAGCCGTCTTCCGGTTGTACATTGACAGCTAAATTGAATTATGGGATCGATCCGGCTGATTGTCCTTTTTGTCCATTGAGTTTTGAACTAAAAATTCAATCATTTTGTTTCTATACCCATAGATCTTCTGGAGGTTAATCGGGGTTAAACACTCAGAATTGAGTCGAGAATATTGAAGATAAGATTGGGTGACATATATCCATAATTCGGGAGAGGATGAATCAGTCTTTAAATTGTGCGTGATATAGGCTAATAAATTTTCGTGAAAATCAATATATTCTTGAATATTTTCTTGAGATTTGAAAAATTCAACACTTGAAAACAGCCAAGGGATAAATTCAGGGAAAAAATATTTGGGAATCACTGCATTCTCGTATATAAAAGGCAATCTGTAAGCTCTTTCATATAACATAATTGCCATTAAATCAGGAATTAAATTACATGAATGTAAACCTTGAGAAAGCCGTTCTTTAATTTGCTCAATCCAAAATTGCTCATGTTCACAGACTTCTTCATCGACAACATTACTTTTCAATAAAAGTTGATAAATCGGACGAATTTCCTGGGGATATTGAGTTTCTAACTCGATAGGAGTTAAAGTTAACCAATATTGCACTAGAGTTTGGCGAACTAACTGGAGACTATCTATAATTTGATCACGAGGATTTTCTTGATATTGATTCAGTAATTTTGTTGTTAATTTGAGATAAAATTCTAAATTAAATAAGGCTTTTTGTAAAATCATCTTTTTTAAAGAAGGAAATTGATTTAAAAAAGAATAACTAGAATCTTGAAAGAGTTTTAAATACAGTCTTTCATAATCTTTGTAATTTTCTTGTTGAGCAATATTAACTTGAGTTTGTTGTTTTTTATGGATGAGAAGGGAAGATAAAGCTTGATCTACAAAAGCGATTTTATAACGTCCCATAATTCTCAACCACATATCAACATCCAGCAGTTGCTGAAGATGGGGATCAAATCCTCCTAATTCTTTAAAAACTCGTTTGAGAATTAATACCGTTGTCGGTTCACCGATTTTATTTAACCCTCCGATTAAACAGTTGGGATCGGATAAAAGATCTTGACCAGATTGAATAGGTTTTAAATTAGACCATTTTTGATGTATATTAATCGCCCCTTTATAAGCAGATTGACAAATTGGATCTGATTTTGAATTGGGGTCAATCACAACTTGACGGGGAGAAAAAACTAAACCAATTTCTGGATCTTGTTCGGCTAAATTTACCATTTCTTCAATACATTTAGGTTCTAACCAATCATCCTGAAAAATAAATTTGAGGTACTTCCCCTGAGCTTGTTGAATACAGAAATTGAGATTTTTGACTAATCCATATTTAGAATGAGTAATAACCCGGTAGGGAATAGAAGAATTTTCTTGAAAAGTTTCTGCGATTTTTACAGTCTCATCCGTTGAACCATCATCAGAAATAATAATTTCTAAGTTAGAATAGGTTTGATCTATAGCACTTTGAATTGCTTTTGATAAAAATGCTTCTCCATTATAAGTAGGAATTAATATACTCACTAAGGGACAAGATTGATTCCGTTGAAATTCGGTTTCAATAGAAACTGTATCCAATTTTTGTTGTAAAATTTGATTCTGATTTTGTACAGCTTCGAGTTGTTTTTGAGTCATTTTAAGATCATGCTTGAGTTTTCTGTTATTATTCATTTGAAAAGCATCATGAATTCCGGCGAGATGAATCAGATCAGTATATTTAAAAGAATAGTTATTTTCCAGATATTCAGCCGTTTTAACATTACTCATCAACTGATATAGGGTATGAATTCCAAAATACTGATGACTGGGACGATGAACATTTAAAGCCAGTTTTGCAATTAAAAATTGCAAACCTTCAGGCGTAATGGGAGTTTTAACAAGTTGCTGCTGAGGAAAAATATTCAGGAAATTTTGGATAACTTCTGGACAGAGATAATGCTGAAGCACTTGAAAAATTTCCCAAATATGTCGAATAATATTTTCCGGGGTTAAACCACTAATATTACTGTCATGAAATCGGAATAAAACTAAGGGTTCAGGTAAAATATAAATTTCTGATTTTAGACACAAACGTATCCAGAAATCCAAGTCATGCACTTGACGTAATCGAGGATCATATAATCCAACTGTATTATAGCATTTTTTCTTAATTAAAACACTGGTATTACACAGAGAATTATCTGCATAAAAAAAAGAGTTTAACCATTGAAAGCGATTTTTATTCTCTTGAGTAAATAACTGTTGAAAAATGGCTTCTTTACCGCTATGAATATTTCCGTGTTTATCAATAATTTTGGCATAGGTAAAAACAGCATCAAATTCAGGATGCTCATCTAAAAAATTAACTTGTTTTTCAAGCTTATCAGGTAAAAAAATATTATCAGAGTCTAAAATTGCCATGAATTCTCCCTTCGCCTGACGAATACAATGGTTTGCTGCGACACTAACCCCTTGATTTTGATCGAAAGAAAATAATCGAATTCGTGGATCTTTTTTTTCTTGAATTATTTGCAATGTTTGATCAGAAGAACCATCATTAGTGATCACAATTTCAAAATCTTGATAGGTTTGGTTTAAAACACTATCAATAGCTTCTAAAATGTAGGATTCTTGGTTATAAGTTGGAATAATAACGGTGATTCTGGCCATAAAAATGATATTGGAAATTGGATCAAAAGTTTTTAATTCTAAAATTAACTTGCCAATTTGACCTAAAACCTGTTATTTATAAAATAGCTCTAATTTCACTTAAGATCATGAATAGAGATACTACAGATCAGGTCAATGATCATAATTTCAATCGGAAACCCTCAGAGTTATTGGATTTTTTACCCCCTAATGCTCAACTCCTGATAGACGTGGGTTGTCTAAACGGAAGTACAGGTTCTTATTATAAACGAATTAATCCTCAAAGTTTTTATTGGGGAATTTTAATTAATTCTGAGTTAAGTTCAGAAATAACTAAAGGGTTGGATCAGATTATTCTAAGTTCTATTGATCAGTTAGAAATAATTCCATTAGAATTAGAAGCAAAAACAGTAGATTGTTTGATTTATGATGGGATTTTACCCAAAATCAGAAACCCGTTAAAGGTTTTACAATATCACACTCGCTGGTTAAAAGATCAAGGTCAAGTTTTAGCTTATATTCCTAATAGTCAGTATTGGCGAAATATTATTAATTTGTTACAGGGAAAAGCAGATATTTTAGTTCAAGAAAATACCGATTATAGAGGATTAACTTTAGAAACCATTCAAAAAATATTTTGGGAATCGGGACTATATATTTATGAAATTCAAACCCGAGGTAATAAGGATGAGGACTTTCAAAAATTCTTGGAATTAGTACATCCTCTTCGGGATAGTTTGGGGTTAGATCCTAGTCGTTTTGCCACTCAAACCGCAGCAGAATATTATCTAGTTCGCGCGATTAAATCTGTTCAACCTCCTCGCCGTTTATTAATTCAAACTGCGATTATGGCTCCCACAGGATGCGATCGCCTTCGAGTTTTAGAACCCGATCAATTAAGTGCCACTATACCCGGAACTCGCACGATTTCAGCATCCAAATCTATTCCTACAGGTTCAATTTTACCCGAAGAAGAAAAAGTTTTTATTTGGCAACGCACAATTTTATCCTACAATCATCACTTAGAAATCTTAAAAAATCTGTTAAAACAGGATTATTTAATTATTGCTGAAATTGATGATAATCCTTTACGAAGACGGGAGTATGCTGAACATCGTTATCTGAGCTATCGTGGATGTCATGGTGTACAAACTTCAACTCAACCCTTAGCTGTATTTCTACAGCAATTTAATCCTCATGTTGCTATTTTCAAGAATCATTTATTTGCTTTACCTCCACCTCGAACTTATTCTAATTCAAGAGTTACCTTATTTTTTGGAGCCTTAAATCGAGAACAAGATTGGCAACCGATTATGGAAGCATTAAATCGTGTTTTAATCCGTCATCAAACCGATGTTCGGGTTAAGGTGATTCATGATCGCCGTTTTTTTGATCAGTTAGAAATATCTGAGAAAGAATTTGAACCCTTTTGCAGTTATGATAGATATAATCAGATTCTCCAAAGTTGTGATATTGCGTTATTACCCCTAACCCCGACACCTGTTAATCTGATGAAATCGGATTTAAAATTTTTAGAATGTGCAGGTCATGGTGTCGCTGTTTTAGCGAGTCCGACGGTATATGAACAATCGATAATTCATGGAGAAACGGGTTTAATTTATCGAACAATCCAACAGTTTGAAATGTATTTTAATGAATTGATTATCAATACTTCGTTGCGCCGGAAAATTGCCACGAATGCCTATAATTGGGTACGGGATAACCGTTTGCTTTGCCAACATTATCAACAACGACGAGAATGGTATTTACAAATGCGAGATAATTTACCCAGTTTGAATCAAGAACTGCGTCAACGAGTTCCTGAATTATGATCACGGATTCAAAGGATTACGCGGATGGCACGGATTATATTTGGGCTTCGTTTAAGTTCTTCTTCAAAGGATTACGCGGATGGCACGGATTATATTTGGGCTTCGTTTAAGTTCTTCTAATTTGTGCTACAGAATATTGAACAATTAATGTTAAAAGGTTCCGTTGTAAATTATGCGAATTTTATTTACGATTCCTCACTTTTTTAACCCTGATGGAGATGGAAAACACGCCTCTTTAAGTCAAGATCCTCGTCCTCGAATTACTGGGTTAGTATTCGCCTTAACTGCTTTACGGGAACTGTATAGTCAATCCCAGTGTATGATTAATATTGCTGAATGTGCCACAATTCCAGTTAATCAGGAACAGAATTATCAAGTTGATATTGTTATTTGTACGACTCAAGACTATCATTTACTCGCTCAAGTTCCTTTGCCTTCATGGTTTTGTAAACATTACTCAACCCAAGCAGAGCCAATGTTATTGGGATTTCAATGCCATAGAGTTTTGCGTGAATATTTGGGTCAGTATGATTATTATTGTTATTTAGAGGATGATTTGATTTTGCATGATCCCTGGCTATTTACTAAGTTAAATTGGTTTAATCGTCATACCGGAAATAGCTGTCTCTTACAACCTAACCGTTACGAAGTTTCTCCCCATAGCAAAGTGATTAAGGCTTATATTGATGGAGATCTTTTACCCCAGATCACGGCTAATTTTCAAAATATTCAAGATCAACCCCAGTTTATTGGTAAAGTCATGGAGCAAGCTGTTTCTTTCAAGCGTCCTTTAAATCCCCATGCAGGTTGTTTCTTTTTGAATGCTGAACAAATGGAATCTTGGGCAAAACAACCCTATTTTTTAGATCAAGATTGTAGTTTTATTGGGCCGTTAGAAAGTGCAGCTACTCTGGGAATTATGAAAACATTTAAAATTTATAAACCTACTGCGTCCCATGCTAATTTTTTAGAAATTCAGCATTTTGGTTCGGGTTTTCTCAACTTAATTGGCCGACAAGTTAAATATTTTGATGAAGATAACAATACAGAAACAAGTCAGTCCCTATCAAACCCTGTAGGATCAGAAAGTGAAATTCCCGATCTAACTCAATCCTCAGATGAGTAAAGTATTGATGAAAAAAGACCGAGAAATTAAATTTCTCTCGGTCTTTTTTTTTTAACCTATTGACATAATTAAAGGGGAGAAAAAGCGAATAGAACTCAAAAGTTAGTGCGTTAAGCCCGTCCCTTTCTCCTGATCTGTCAACCTAACCTAGATGATGATCGTAAAATCTGTCCGGGTCAGGGTCGGAATTGTATTGTCTGGCTGTTTCATGAAGGCAACTAAATCAGCCGGAGTTGCACCACCGCCATCGGAGTCATACCATAATACTCCACTGGCTTTCTCGTAAACCAACACAGGGCCGACAGTCGTTGGTGCTTGAGTATTTGCACCACCGCCATTGTAACTGCCTTTATCGAGAACAATAAATTGCTCGAAAGACAGTTCACTGGTTGGGACACCCGGACGCAACTCAAAGGCAAAGCCTCCAGCCCCACGAGAGAAGTAGATTTTATCTTCACTGGACTTGAAGTCAGTAATCAAGTCAGCCAAAGTGCCACTGAGATCTGATTTGAACTGGTACAGGAAGACATCAGCACCTGCACCTCCGACTAACGTATCTTGGTTGGTGCTACCTTGCAGGGTGTCGTTATCCGCTTCCCCAAACAGCACATCTTGTCCATAACCCCCGAAGAGGTAGTCATTGCCGCCACCAGAGATAATGGTGTCATCTCCGAAACCAACAGAGGTTCCCGCAGTCGCGACAACGCTGCCACCTTGTAGGAAGTCAGCACCACTACCCGTGAGGAGGCTGTCATTGCCATCACTACCGGAAATGGTGTTATTGCCCAGGGTATCAACTAAGACAAAACTGGTTGTGGTAGCGCCGAGGCTTAAACCTCCTACAAAGGAAATCTTGTCATTACCCTCTGTGGAACCTTCACCCAGGAGGCTATCATTGGTCGTGGTAAAGATAATGGTGTCATCACCGAGACCACCATTATAAACATTAGCAATAGAGCCTAATGCCCCATAAATATAGTCGTTACCAGCACCACCCGATAAGGTGACCGCAGGAACTTTAGTTGCTCCTGGGATGTTTAATGTCCAATTTCCTCCATAGAGGGTGTCATTCCCATCCCCACCGTCTAAAACGGTGAATTTTCCGGTGAGGCTGTCATTACCAGCATCACCATAGAGGAAATCTGTACTAAAGGCTGCGATTAAGGTATCATTGTCGCCGCCACCATAGAGGGTACTTTCACCGGCAAAACCGGGTTGGGTGCTGCTACCTTGAGTGGTCAGAACATCTGTAGTTGCTGTGGTGATCAAGTCATTTCCAGCACCACCATACAGGGCATCCTGAAGAGCGAAGCTTCGGATTGTATCGTTACCATCCCCACCGTCCATGTAGTTCTGGCCTTCTCCAAAGCGACCAACACCACCGTATAGAAAATCATCACCAGCACCGCCTGTTAGGGTAATTTGGCTTAGACCAACAACGGCGGGGCTGGTTGAGAATTGTAATGTGGCTGTTGGATTTTGAACCTGAATGGAATCATTTCCTGAACCTCCATCTAGGACGTTGAGACTGCCTACACCTTTGATGGAGTCATTATCATCACCACCGAGAAGGGTATCCCCTACGTTAATTCCAACAATGGTGTCCCTGCCTTTATCCCCAGAGACATAATTATTGCCTTGGTTGCTGCCACCTACGGCTCCGGTAACAACAACGCCGGAGAGATTGCTTTGACCAGTGGCATTGACAAATCCAAGCAGGTCATCTCCTGCACCGCCATAGAGGAAATCTCCACCTTGAATACCCCCTAGCAGGGTATCTGCTTCTTTATTTCCAAAGAGGTAGTTATTGGCAGATTGACCTACCAAAAAGTCATTGTCTACCCCTCCATAGAGGCTGGCTGTTAAATCCGACGATAAGGTGTCACGGCCTTTATTTCCAATCAGAACGGTGCGAAGCTGTTGAGATCTTAGGGAATCATTGCCATCGTTACCGATAACTGTATCCCCAGGGCCTCTGCTTTGCAGAACATCATTATCGGTGCCACCGTCGATCAGACTCCCACCGAGGGTAGAAGAGAAAATTGTGTCGTTTCCACCTTCACCCAAAATGGTATCGGGTTTAGGGGCGAAGCCCACATCCTGATCGTAATATTGGGGCCCTGGGCCTAAAGCTGTTGTCATTTGATTTCACTCCTCCGCAATAATGTCATTGGATCTGTTGGGATGACAGACACTGCTTAAAACACCATACCTTGTTCGGCAGTAGTTTAACCTTTTTGTCTCCAGCAAGTCTAGTCCTTTATCATTATTCTTGTCTACTGGATAGATATGGCCGTTTCGACTGCTAGAGTTTATGATCAATTCTGTATTGAAAATTCTCACCCTCAGTTTGTCTTGAAGCCATCACTCTAAAGTCAAAAAAGGCACTTTATTTTAAGTTCCTTGTTCCTGTCAGACGGGTTCCCAGACAAAAAGGTTCCTATTAAACCTTGATCATCGACTGATCAGAAGTTACCCATTAGGGATAAACAGAAATAACATCAATTGATACTCCCCACGTCTGAAGCCAGGGGGATTCTTGAAGATCTGTGAACAGTTTCAATGGTGCTATCAAGACACCCTACACGCTCAGAACAACCAAGTTCCCTTTCTATCGCAAAACCATTCCGGGTTCAATTCGGCCAACGGTTGCGGGAAAGGAACGATTTGCCACTTCCGTAATTAATTGCAGATGCTTTGATAAGAGTTTACTCAGATCATAACGTTCTAAGGCTGTTTCTCGAGCTTTGACTCGCAGTTGAGCCATACGATTCGGATGATCCAGAACTTCATCAACTCGATCAGCAATCTGTTTGGGTGAGAAGAAATCAACCAATAAGCCATTGACTCCATCTTGAATCACTTCTCGCACCGGAGCCGTATCTGAACCAATGACTAAACAACCCGTTGACATGGATTCAATCATTGACCAGGACAGGACAAATGGCCGTGTTAAATAAATATGGACATCTGAAGCTTGAATCACTTGCAGATATTGACCATAGGGAAGTGGCCCAACGAAATGAATTCGAGAAAGATCCAGGGGGATTTTCTTGAGCATATAGTCTTTATAACTGATGCCGTTGGGTAAAGGCTTACCATAACAAACTCGTTCTGATCCCACAACCACAACATGGCATTTGGGTCTACGTTCTTGGATGTAAGCCACTGCTTCCATAAATTCAGGAAATCCCCGATAGGGTTCCATTCCCCGTCCGACATAAGTAACCAGTTCCTCTACACCCGATAAATCCAAATCTGGTAAAACCAGTTTGGCTCCTGGATTGGGTTTAAAATAGCTGGTATCGACTCCATCATGAATGACAGAGATTTTTTGACGAAGTTCCGGAGGAAATTGGGAATGTTGCCAATGGGTCGGTGAAACTCCCCAATCACAAGAATATAAATCAATTAAAATCGGGGTATTTTTAACCCGAATTCGGGCTTTATCATCAACACTAAGAGGGTCAGCCGGATCAAAGTCAGCATCCGAACCTTCTGCATGATAAAACCACTCGAAATAGCATAACAATGGAGTATTAGGAAAGGCTTCTTTGGCAAATAAAGTCGGCCCCCAACCGGAATGACCACAAATTACATCAGGGACAAATCCTTTGGCTTTGAGTTGTTCTGCCATTCTAAATACTGCTTGTCCATTCAACACTGCACTTTCTAAAACCCGAACATATTGATGGGTTTCGTTACTGGCTTCTCGACTGGGATTAAATACGGCTTTTTCTACTCCGGGAATACTCCATTCGGGACGCTCATTTTTTGTCCCAAACACAACTCGATTATTGGGATCTGCACCCAAAGTTGTAATAATATGGCGGTATTGGGCGGGAAAGTTAGGGTGTAAAAACAATGCTTTCATGACGGCGTTGAGGGATAAAAATTTAAGGGTAATTGAGTTTTTTGACGTTTAGAGAATTTCTGGCGCTCTACAAATCCATACACAATCTCTCGGCACAGATTCAGTATCTTTTCGGAGAATTTCATAGTTAAGATGGGTCAAAAATTTCTCCATGATGGCATCGGTCATTAAGGAAAAAGCGGTTCCATGTCGGTTCCCTAATAAATTTTTATCCCAATCTTGCAAGAATTTTTGCCAACCTAATTCGCTTAATAGATTGGTATGGTGAAAAATACACAAGCGATCGCCTTTTAATAAAGCGGGAATTCGAGTTAAATAGTTAAAAATATCTCGCGGTTCAATATGTACCAGGGTGTCATAACAAAAACAAACATCTAAAGATTGAGGCACAATTCCATTGAGAGTTATACCATCTAATTTAACATACCGGACTCGCTCATCTCCGAGGCGTTTGTGAGTTGCATTTAGCAGTTCATTAGAAATATCCGCACACAGGAGGCGATCGCAATAATTCAGCAGTAAAGCAGCAGTTCTACCTCCACCAACACCTATTTCTAAAACCTGATGATGGCTCTGAATATAAGGGGCAATAAATTGTTGTTCAATTAAAAGTTCATATTCTGATAAAGAACTGGCTGCACCTGCGGCAACCCCAATCCATTCATCTCCTACATAAACTTGTTCTGAGCTTGTACTTTGCCAATTTTTAGCATAGTCATCCCAAGCGGATTCATAATCAACTTTTTTCATAAATTCAACAGAGGCTAAGGTGGATTGAGATCTTGTATTTTCAGGGGAATCTGACAATGAAGGAGTTGAATTAGAGGAAGTTTCAGGGATTCCCCAACTCCAATCTTGACCCAGTAATTGCGTTAATTCTTGGTTAAAGGGCTGAAAATACGCTTCTAATTGCTGACGAATAATTGGGTTTATATTGGGATAAGTATTAGCATTATATTTTTCATAAATTGATAACTGGTAATTCGGAACTCCTAAAAAATTAAACACTTGATTCACGACTTTCTCAGAATCCCAATATAAATCTTCACTCTTGAGAATCAAGAATTGTTCTCTGGGAAAGAACTGCATCCATCTTTGCAGTTGAGTCGCATAAATTCCCCGTGAAAGATAGGAATAATGTTGATGGTTAAAACTAAAATAATTACCCTCCGCACAAATCTTTTCGGCTTCTCCTTGCAGTCGTTCAGATTCTTGAGCGATCGCTGCTTCCAAAGATAACGATTCATACCCTAACTTCACCTGCCAATAATAATGGGAAATCGCCCGATCTACTGGATTCCTCAATAATACAATTAACCGGGTTTGAGGAAAAGACTCATAAAGTCGTTGGGGAACCAACGGATGAAATAGATAATAGGGAGAACCCTCACCCGTCAGGATCTGTCTTCCATCCGCCTCCGTCGAAAATTGAGATTGATACCAGTCTAATCCTTGCTCATAATTTAACGTAAAAAAATGGATTTCCTTTTGAGTTGCTGCTACAATTTGAGGGTGTTGGCACAGATAATGATACAGGGAATTGGTTCCCCCCTTTTGTACCCCAAGAATGATAAACTGGGGTGGTCTGATTCGTTCTGAATCCATTGTCCTTGTTTGGATCAAAGGTAATACTCCTCCAGATTAAGAGTCGAATTCTCATGGTTAGCTTTCCCACTCTGTTCAATCTTCCTATTACCCAAATCAAGAGAAATCCGAGGGAAGAAGTTAAACAAACTTGAGTCAACCTTCAACTCAAGTTAAGATTATACTCTAATGAGTTTACCTAATTCGTTATCAACGGATTTAAAATCAAAAGTAAATTTAAAACCCCCAAATAATACCTAATTATGACCGTTACTGCTTCTGATGCAACACTCTCCTCGCTTTATATTTTTCGTCGCTTCTTTGCCTACAGATATATACAGGGAAACGGCATTGAAGTCGGTGCCTTAAATCACCCTCTGGAAGTCCCATCATCAACCTGTGTAAAATATGTTGATCGCATGAGTATTCCTGACTTAAGAAAACATTATCCTGAATTAGCATCCTTTAATTTAGTCCCCGTTGATATTATAGATAACGGTGAAGTTTTAGGAACTCTTGAAGACGAAACCCAGGATTTTGTGATTGCTAATCACTTTATTGAACACTGTCAAAACCCGATTCAAACCCTTCAAAACCTATTAAGAGTGATTAGAAAAGACGGTATTCTCTACTTAGCAGTTCCCGAAAAACGCAACTGTTTTGATCGAGATCGTCCCGTAACTTCGATCTCACATTTATTAAAAGATTATGAAGATGGGCCAGAATGGTCAAGACAACAGCACTACGAAGAATGGGTTGAATTAGTGGAAAAAGAAAAAGATGAAAATAAAGCGCAATGGATGGTTAAACAATTGATGAGGCGAGATTTCAGCATCCATTTTCATGTCTGGACAAGTCAAGATTTTATTGATTTTTTAATTACGTTAAAACAAGGGTTAAATTTACCTTTTTATTTAGAAAAAATTTTTTATAACAATAATGAAATAATTACTATTATCAAAAAATTATAACTGATTACTGATTTAGAAGCGTTTAGGACGCAACACACACAAACAAAAATCTGATTCTAACCCCCCTGGAATTTCCATTAATATTTGTTCAAATTCCAACAAAAGTTTAATAATTGTTTCCCCTTTTGGATCACCGGGCAAAAATTGATTGTGATCTAATAAAGGATACATGGGATGGAGAATTCCACCTCCAAAGGGATTAAATAGTTCAATATCAAAATAATATTGAATAAAGGGTAAAATCAATTCGGAACGAACCGCTTCTGAAGGGTCAGAGGCAAACACTTGATGGATGCTGGGATTAATAAATTTTTTCTCCATAACCCCTGATCGAATTAATTTATGAAAGCATTTATATAGACGATTAATAATTTCCATCTGGTGTTTATCGTAGATGCAATAATTAGCTCCAACATATTCATTGATAATGAAATAGCCTTGCGGATGTAATGCCTTATGAACAATTTCTAAAAATCGTTCCAATTCTCGAACATGATGCAAAGAACCTGAACAAAATGCTAGATCATATTTAATGTCTGGATTCAGAGTAAAAGTATTAAAATCATCTTGATAAAAGTTAACTTGAACTCCGGCTTCTATTGCATCTCGTCGGGCAATTTCTAAGGATGACTCAGAAAAATCAAAAGCATCAATCTGTTGGACAAATTCTAATTCTGCCATTAAAATTTCATGATTGCCAATTCCACATCCCAAGGAAATTAGATTATTAAAAGTTTTACCTGCAAAATAATCTCCAATTAACCACCGTAACCAATATTTCTTGGTTTTACCTCCCGACATTCGTTGATGAATCGTATCAGCAACAATGGGATTAGAAACCCATTGACTAGCGGCGGCGGTTGGGTTTGTTTCCCAATAATTTTTAGCTTGAAATTGGGGAGGTTGAGGTTCAGGAATATTTTCTTCAATTTCAGCTTCAATTTCAGGAATATTTGATTCAATTTCAGCTTCAACTTCAAGAATATTAACTTCAACTTCAGGGATATTAACTTCAACTTCAGGTTCAGATTCGGGTTCAGAAAAAACTTCAGGAGAGGATTCTTCAATCGGTAAATTTAAGGGTTCGAGGGGTTGAATATTCGGAGAAACGGTCTGACTGGGATAAGGATTAATAAAATAAGATTCTTGGAATATTTCTAAATAGCTTTGAGTCATTTCTTCAAAAGTGTTAAGAGACTCTAAAACATATTTAGAGTTTTCAGCAAATTGTTGTCGTAATTCCTGATCTTCTAGGAGTAAAGTCAAACATTTTGCTAATTCTTCCGGCTGATGAGGTGTGTAGAATAAACCGTTAATTTCGGGGCGAACTTGTTCAGGAATTCCAAAGACTGGGGTAGTGATAATAGGGAGATTATATCCCATTGCTTCCATAATTACTCTGGGATAACTTTCAATTCGAGAGGTACAAACAAAAATATCCGCAGCCCGGAAATATTGCGCTGTTTCTGGTGTTTCAGAAACCACCGTTAATCGGTGTTTTAAGGTATCAGAAAGTTGGTTGACTAATTGAGCTAATTCAGTGCTATAAAGACTGGGGCGATCGCCCACAATAAAACAGCGAATTTTGCTATGATATTGAGGTGATAATAAGGGCAAAGCCTTGACTAAATCCTTTTGTCCTTTGCGTTCACAAACGGTTCCCAATAACAAAATAACGATTTCATCTTCTGCTATATTTAACGTAGTTCTGGCTTCAGTTTTGGTGAATTGTTCTGAGGCTTGAAGTAACCGTTGAATATCTAAACCATTATGAATCACCGTAAAATTGTGATCACTATTTAAGGATTGATAAAGATTCCGAGTTGCATCCGCAACAAAAATCACCCGATAGGGAAACTGAAAACACTCTAAAGCTCTCGCTGCAATTTCTGAACCCAAGCCATCAAAATAGGTTTGCCAAGGTTCACTTTCATGGATATTCCAAACACAAGGAACTGCCTTTTGTTGGGCACAATCTATCATTAAAAAGTTCTCTAATGTGTTAGCATAAACAACATCAAATTGTTCTAATTCTAGTTCTTCTCCTAATGCTTGAATCGCTGCATCGTAGGTTTCCCGTTGATAAAGATTAGCTAAGGGATGTTCCCGAACAATCACCCGAATTCCCTGCTGTTCATAAGCATAGCGTAACGGCCCATCATCCACACAGAAAATAACGGGTTCTATTTTTCCCTCGGAGGCTAACTTAACTGCAATTTCAAATTGATGCAAAGGTGCGCCTGTATATTCCAAGGCATTACTGCACATTAAAACTTTAGGAATAGGCTCAAAATTAGGCGTTAATTTCAATTGATATCGCCGAGGTTGGATTTGAAACCATTCATTTGCTAAGGATAAATTAGGGTTATAAAAGGGATCGATTTTATTGGCATATTGACGACGGAATTTTGCTACTTCTTTCGGATCATCTTTATAGCCGCGACTGGTTCCTTCCCGATGAATTAATTCTGCTTCTGAGCAATAAACTGATTGATAACCCTGTTCAAATAACCGATAACCATAATCGACATCATTATAAGCAACAGCAAAATCTGTTTGATTAAATCCACCTAAATCTAAAAACAATTGACGGGGAGTTAATAAACAAGCGGCGGTGACGGCTGAATAATTTCTGACTATTTTAGAATAGGCTAAATAACCAAAATCTTGACGGTGGGATAATTTAAAAGCATGACCCGCTAAACCATGATGGAGTCCATGCAAAATTCCGGCGTGTTGAATGCGGTCATCGGGGTAAATTAATCGCGCTCCCACTGCTCCTACACCGTTCATTTGAGCATAACCGATCATCTGACTTAACCAATGGGAATTGATCACTTCAGTATCGTTATTTAGGAATAATACATAATCGCTATTTACCTGTTCAACAGCCCGATTATTAATTGCAGCAAAGTTAAATTTACCGTCATTTGCTATTTTTAAAATGGATATTTTTTCGCTATTAATTTTGTTTAAATATTCTAAGGTTTTGGGATCATCGCTTTCATTATCAACAATCAAAACTTGATAATTTTGATAGGTTGTTTTTTGAATTGATTCAACACAAGCTTGTAGTAATTTAAGCTGATTTTTTGTAGGAATAATAATCGTTACAGACGGCCCCTGATCCGGGAATTGATGGGCAAAAATTCCTAAATTGAGTTCACTCGCCCAATTGGGTTGATAAACTTTTCCAGAACTTTGACGACGGGTTAAGGCTTCTTGAATGGCGTGTTTTCCGGCATCAAAACTTGCAGGTTTTGCGGCTCCAGAAACGGCCGTTGAACCGGGGGCTGTACGCCAGTGATATAACACTAAAGGCAGATGACCAATATGGCGAGAAACTTCCGTTGCTCTCAGGGAAAAATCATAATCTTGTGAGCCTTCAAATCCGATTCTAAATCCTCCCAATTGCTCAAAAATTGACCGACGAACGACTAACAAATGCCCCATATACATATAGGATAATAAGAGTTGAGGCGACCAATCTGGCTTAAATTGAGGGGCAAATCGTTTACCTTCTGGGTCAATTTTGTCGTCGTCAGAATAGAGGAAATCGGTTTCAGGATATTGGGTTAAATATAATGCCATTTCTCCTAAAGCATCAGGAGTTAATTCATCATCATTATCTAAAAATGCAATAAATTCTCCGGTGGCTTGACTCGCCGCACTATTGGTTGCTGCACTAATATTGCCATTTTCTGTGCGGAAAACCAGTTTAATTCGAGAATCTTTTTCAGCAATTTTATTTAAGAATTCTGCAACTTGAGCATCGGGACTGCAATCATCAGCAATACATAATTCCCAATTAGAATAAACTTGATTAATGACACTTTGAATAGCTTTTTCTAAAAATTCAAGAGGTGGGTTATAAACAGGCATCACCACCGAAATTTTAGGCAAGTTTTCTGAAGAATAAGAGGCTAGTCGAGTTTTCAAATAGTTTAAACTGCGTTCCGTCCATTGATTCGCTTCTAACCAAGCATTATAGGTGTCAACAGGTTGAGGAAATTCAAACCCTTGGGGGGGCAAAATATCACCTAGAGGGGCATTTGTTTGCCGATACATCAAGCGCATTTGTCGAATAATAGCCGGAATTTCCCAAGGCATCGGCAGCAGACGACCTAAACGTTGTTTTCGTTCTGCAATTCGTTTTTGAATAGCTAGGGTATAGCGAGAGATTTGTTTGGCTTTTGCTGTACTTTTTTCTAATAGTCCATAACGAGAAACTTGTAAGGTTTGAGGACAATTATAGGTCAGAATTTCTCCGGTTTCTAAGTGAGCTTCTAAACTAATTTCCCACGTTCCAGGGGGTAAATCCATTAACGCTTCAAATCCACTTTCTGCGCTTCCTACCCAACTCGGAAAAACTTGTCCGACATCTGCACGACGTAACCCATAAGCACAAATAACCCACTGATTTCCGCAGATTAATTTCAGTTGAGTAATCCGATGTTTGGGATAGCAACACCAGCCTGCAAATAGGATTTGTCCTTGTCGTTGTTCCCATTGAACAGGCACATCAAAAGATGCTCCCAAGGTGGAAACTCTTAAGGGATAAGAGGCAAATACTTTCCATTTTCCGTTCCTTTCTTGGGTTTCTAATTCCACTAAGGAATTGCCTTGAGGAACACGAATTTGGATATAAAATCCTGATGATTTTGCTTGAGAATAGGTGGGTTGAATCTCGGCAACATCTTCACGTTCAATACCATATTCTCCTTTAAAAATATTAGTGCCTATTCTGGCTCTAACTGCTTTTGGAGGTCGATTTCCGGTAGAAAAACACCAACCCGAAATATTCAAAAACTTTTCAGTAAATCCGGTTAATTCCCAATTGAGGGGAAAATCTATTGCATAGATTAACCGACGGCGATAGGGTCGTAAACGTTGCTTAACTCCCAGCCATTTTTCGCGCAGTTTCCAAAATTTGGAAGACTTCATAGCGACCATTTCTTGTTGAGCTTTGCCGAGTTCTTCTTCTAAGCTAAAGATTTTATTTAAAGCTTGTTGAAATTGGGATTCTGCACCTAATAATTTTAGTTGGGTTTTACCAAGTTCTTCTTCTAATGCTAAAAGTTTTGTGAGTCCGTCTTGATAGTGAATACTTAAGTCTTGGAGTTGAAATAGAGTATGTCCAAGTTCCGTTTCTGTTTGAATACAGCGCGTTAATACTTCTTGATATTTTGCATCTACAGCTTGTAATTGCCCTTGGGTTTTACCGAGTTCTTTCTCTGTGTAAACCAGTTTATCTACTGCTTCTTGGAATTGTGCTTTAAACCCTTCTAATTCCCCTTGAGTTTTGCCTAATTCCTCTTCAGTAGAAATTAATTTAGCGACAGCTTCTTGGGCTTGGGATTCTGCACCATTGAGTTTTAACTGAGTTTGACCGAGTAGATTTTCGGTTTTAATTAAACGTTCGACGGCATCTTGAAAGCGCTCTTGCCATTGTTCAATATCCGTTTGTAAAATATCTCGATCTTTGAGCAAAATATCTAAATCTTTCACTAACACAGATTGAGATTTTTCTAACTTGCGAAGTTTTGCCCAATCTTCAAACATCCAATCGGCGGATAACGGTTGATTTAAACTCTCTAATTCCGATGCTGTTAAACGGCTACTTAAGGGGTAAGCAGTTGCTTCTAAATTTTGATAGAGTTCAATTGCTTCAGGAAAATGGGCTTTAATAAACAGGGGTTTCGGAGTAGCGAGAATTCGATTAACTAATAAAGAAGGTTCAAATTGATTAGAGAATTCACAGGGTAAATTGAGTTTAAATTTATGATTAATTTTTTGAATAAAATCGGCTGTTTGATTACCAATAGTGTAAACATTAGCTAAAAGGCAATGATCGGGATATTTTTGATAAAACTCTAAAACTTTACGGTTATAACGTATCCACATTTGCATAGCGAGTTCAGGATGATCCAACAAGGTAACATCCGTTGCTCGACGATACAAAGAATCAATCACTTCCCAAGGAGAACGATACACAAAAATAAAATTAGCTTGGGGTAATAATTGATGCCAAAAGTCTAAAAATAAAGTGGTTCTTGGATCTTTCCATCCCCAAGGTAAATCAGAATCTTGATTGATTTCAATTAATTGTTTAGCCGTTTCTATATCTGCGTCACTGAGGGAGATTTCCTCTGGAAATATACACCCCAGTTCATCAATATTATGATTCTTAAAAATAGATTTATGAAAGTCTACAAAGTTAATGTTTTCAAAATGGCCTTTAATATTGCCATAGTCAGCACCCACTAACTGTTTACCAATATTCACCCCTAGATTTTGCAGCAAAGAAGCTGTCAAAGAGGTTCCCGAACGGTGCATTCCGGCAATGATTAAAATGGGAGAGGGGTTGCTAGTTGTATCCATAAGTGTTTGAGTGTCTATTTCAGCTTTTTGATAACAATGAACAACAATTATTAGAGATAGGGTAAGCTGTTTTGATCTTGATTTCAGAGGCTTTGAGCCGATTCAAGTTGACCTTGGATTTTGCTCAACTTCTCCCCCGTCACTCATAGTTTACCGTGAGATTGTCATTCTTGGACTTGTATGATTCTGAATTTATCATGGCCGGATTGTTGTTAATCTTACAAATCATGCCCCTATTCCTAATTTTAAAGATAGTCTAGTTAAAATTACTTCTGAACTAGACCTGATTTCACCTTTAAACTGGGTTCAATCAACAAGTCCACCACTCCGGTACTACAAGATTCTTCATAGGGTTGAACTCGAAACATCCCCACATCAATACAGCGATCTAAATAAGTAAATTCCCCCTCTACAATACCAGAAACACCTGCATTAAGGAAATAAACATCCGGTGATAATTGACATTCAAACTTAAATTTGATAGCAATAATAGTACCCGGTTCAATCTGTTTAATCGATTGAGAGGTCGCCAAAAAAGATGCCCCCGCTAATTCAAACCCACTGACGGTTTTAATTAACATTCCAAAGCGAACATGAGCAGCCCGTTTATCAAATTTCACGGAATAGGTATAAATATAACTATTGCGAGCCACTAAATGATTAACGATTTCACCCGCTAAGGTGGTGATATGGGGCTCTAAAATTTCTGCCCCACGAGAGGGATATTTAATCGGATGATCAGGAACTAATTTCGGATCAAAATAATCTTTATAATTTCCATTTTTAGATTCCCAATTTAAAGATGAAGGAGAGGCGGGGTTTTCAGGATGGAAGTTATTCTGTTTAGGAGGTTCCGAAAGGGTTTCCGCAGGCTGGGAAGGTTGATGACCTAACTGTTGAATTTCCTCTCGAATCATTGCCATTTGATCCGCATCGGCATAGATCATTTTTTGATATTTAGAAATGATCATTTTGGGCGTATGTTCAAGTAATAATTCTCCCCGATCCATTAACACAGCCGAGTCACAGAGTTGAATAATTGAAGGGGCTGAATGGGAAACAAATAAAATGGTTCCCCCCCGATCTTTAATTTCATGAATTCGACTAAAACATTTGCGTTGAAAGGCTTCATCACCCACCGATAACGCTTCATCAACGATTAAAATATCAGGATCAACACTGGTTGCTACCGCAAATCCTAAACGAATATACATCCCACTGGAATAGGTTTTAACTGGTTGATCAATAAAATCTCCAATATCAGCAAAGGCAGCAATATCATCAAATTTAGCTTCTATTTCCTGGGTTTTTAATCCTAATAATTGACCATTGAAAAATACATTTTGTCGCCCGGTAAATTCAGGATTAAACCCACTGCCTAATTCTAACAAAGCCGAAACTCGGCCATTAACTTCCACATTCCCTTGAGTTGGGGTTAAAGTTCCGACAATAATTTGTAATAGGGTGCTTTTTCCCGACCCATTGCGCCCAACAACGCCTAAAGTTTGGCCTTTCCAAACGTGCAAATTAATATCTTGCAATGCCCAAAAATTATGCGCTAGACTTTTTCCCGGCACAAAAATTTCCTTCAATCGATCTACCGGATGGCGATAACGTTTGAAGCATTTAGAGACATGATTAACAGATATAGCAATTTCGGTCATTCGATGTTGATTTCCCGGTTTATCAGTGATCAGTTTGTGTATGAGTTGTGTGAGGAACTGTCACCGCTATAAAACGTCAGCAAAGGCTGGACGCAACCGCCTATAAACCCATAAGCCTCCATAAAACATCACGAGGGCAAATATTGAGGACACGGCTAATTCTCCCCAATGTCTCATTTCTCCGACTAAAATTAAATCTCGATAGGATTCTGAAATTCCAGTAATTGGATTAAACCAGATAATCCAAAATTGCCAGGATTCAGGAACTTTAGTAACAGGATATAAAATCGGTGTGACATAAAACCAAAGATTCAGAATCACTCCTAAACTTTGGGGAATATCGCGTAAAAATACAGTCAGTCCGGCTGTTAAGTAACCTAACCCGGCTGTTAATAAAACTTGGGGTATCCAGACTAAGGGCAGTAACCAGATGGTCGTGTGCATGACTTGAGTGGACAATGCGATTAACCCAATTAAAGCCACTAAGCCAAAGGAACTTTCAATAAATGCTGAAAAAATGGGGACAAGGGGCAATAGACCCAGGGGAAAAACTACCTTTTTGACTAAATTTGCCTGTCCTACCACGGAACTAGCGGCTTGAATTAACCCGTTTGTAAAGGCAAACCAGGGAATTAACCCGGCAAATAGCCACAAGCCAAAAGCTAATTCATTATCGGGGAAACCTTCAAGATTCAGTTTGACCTTCAGAACAATCGAAAAAACGTAGGTATAAATCAGCAATTGGGACAACTGATTTAATAGAGGCCAGAGGTTGCCGAGAATTGAACCTTTGTATCGTGCCTCTAAATCCCTGCGGACTAATGTACCGAGCAGATTGAGTTTGAGGGGTAATTGGCTATTATTGGCAAGCCACCAGCGACTCACTCGCCCCGAAGATCGCACAACACCTTTCATTGACCTCAGCAATTTTTTCGTCCTCGTTCACTACACACACCATGATTCCAAGCCAGGAGAGACACAAACGGGCGAGAAGACCTCAACCCCAGGGCAAAAGTATGATCGGATATCCTAGCCACTGGATTTTTATTGCCAGATTTTGATCTTAGTCAATCAGTGTGCCATACAAAGTGTCCAAAAAGCTAGTCCAATGCTTTAGTTTCAGAGCAGGGAAGTGGGGGGAGCAGGGGGAGGCGGGGGGAGTAGGGGGAGCGGGGGGAGCGGGGGAAGCAGGGGGAGCGGGGGAAGCGGGGGAGGCAGGGGAAATCATGGAGATCCCTTACCCTACATCCCACACCGCGTTTTAGTGGGCGGAACCGTTACCGTGATAATTATCGGTATCATAGAAGCCGTTTTTTGTTCCGAAGAACAGGCAAGAAAAGGTAAATAATACCGTTAATCCGGCTAACACGAATTTTATATCCATCGTCGTTTATGAACTCAATGCCAACGCCTTTGATTGTAGACCCATCTGAGTTGGCGTATCCATCAATTCAGGTCGCAGGGGAATTATTGGGGTGTACTCTGGTGCGACAACTCCCAGATGCAGAGCAAATTCGCGGTTTATCCCTCTTCTGTCACTCTCCGAGAGGTCAATCTCTAGAAGCTTTATTAGTCAGTCAATACAAGCTATCCTATTACAAAAACTGGGTTGTTGTATTTGTTGTTAGAAAGAAATAGCAGCGATCGCTTCCTATGCAAAAGCTCTAAAATCCAGAAATGGCAAAAGTTTTCGGAGAGTGACAGAAGAGGGTTATCCAAACCACACGCATTGGACTCTCTCAAGGAAAGGATTTTCCTTGGCGATGGTATCTGGCTGAGTGTCCATCTGTTTCTAAAGTGTAAATCAATCCTTTGGACTAAATTCACAGGTTAAAATAAAACGAAGGGCTTTCTCTGGGTTCAATTTGGCTCCATGATTACCAAAAATTTGATTTTTAAAAGCAGTTTAGGCGTATTGGGGTTGGGATTTATTCTCGATCTCAGTGCTAAATTTTTTGCTGAATTATTGTGGTTTAAAGAAGTTGATTATTTATCCGTTTTTCAAGAACGATTACTAACGGAAATTGGGTTAGCTGTATTGGGTTTATGTATCACCGCAGTTTGGTTGGGTGGGAATTTAGTTCTAGCCCGACGCTATCAGTATTCACCCGATTATTTAGAAGACAAATCTCCTGCCAATCTTTTTGATTTATCTAATCAACCTTTGCCTAAATTTGCATTAGGGTTAAGTTCTCTTGTATTCATTCTTGTCAGTTTATCCCTATTATTAGGTTTAATTATTATTTACTATAGTCAGATATTTTTTAACTATTGGCATTTGGATTTAAGTCAACCTCTATTTTCCCCTTTAACGCCTCAGATTGAACCTCAATTTATTGAGCAATGGATTAAAAATTTTAAAGCTTATATTTGGAAAATACCAATTTTAATCAGTCTGGTTATTGCTATTTTATGTCAGCCTCTAATAATTTTCAGTTTAATTGTTTTAATTTTTAGCTTTGGGTTTAGCCTGGTACTGTCTAGTCATTGGGCAAATGTTTTACAATATTTTCATCCGACTTCTTTTAATCAAACAGATTATTTATTAGGTCAAGATATCAGTTTTTATATTTTTAATCTTCCCATTGTCCATCTTTTAGAATTTTGGTTAATGGGATTATTTTTAGTGAGCTTTCTGGTTTGTAGTTTAATGTATTTACTTTCGGGTAATAGTCTCAGTCAAGGACGATTTCCCAGTTTTTCCCAACCTCAGCAACGTCACCTACATGGATTAGGTGGACTCCTAATGTTTAGTTGTGCTATGCGCTATTGGTTAGCTCGTTATGAACTTTTATACTCTAAACAAGGTGTTGTCTTTGGTGCTGGTTATACAGATGTTAATATATTAAAACCTGGTTATTTATTACTCTCCATAATTGCTTTAATTATTTCTGTTTTCTTGATTTGGCAAGCTTTATTTTCAGTTAAAAGAATTAGACCCTATATTGAAATTTTGTTAAGATTAGTGGGATTTAGGTTTTTTACAAAACGTCGCAACTTATATGGAGCAAAATTATTTGCAAACAGCTATTCCTTAATATCTATTTTTACGGTGTATTTGGGATTTGCTATTTTTGTAACTGGTATTATACCGAATTTAGTTCAATGGTTGATCGTTCAGCCTAACGAATTAGAAAGAGAATTGCCTTATATTAAACACAGTATTGAATATACTCGAAAAGGATTTAATTTAGATAAAATTAAGGTGGAAACATTTGATCCCAATGCTAAACTAACTTACACTGATATTAAAAAGAATAACCTGACAATTAATAATATTCGTCTTTGGGATAAACGACCTTTATTACAAACCAATCGTCAATTACAACAAATTCGCCTTTATTATGAATTTTCCGATGCAGATTATGATCGGTATTCCATTTTAACAGAGAAGCCTTCAGGACAGTTAAGTACAGATTTACAAAAACAACAGGTACTGATCTCTCCCCGTGAATTAAATTATGAGCTAGTTCCTGAAAAAGCCAAGACTTGGGTTAATAAACATTTAGTTTATACTCATGGTTATGGTTTTACTCTCTCTCCTGTTAATCGAGTTACTGAGGGCGGTCTCCCCGAATTTTTTGTTAAAAATATTGGTGCTGATCCACGATTAGATGAAGATACGACCTTAGAAGTTTCTCCCAGAATTCAAAATATAATTCCGATTGGTAAACCTCGACTTTATTACGGCTTACTAACGAATACTCAAATCATGACTTCAACTCAAGTCAAAGAACTTGATTTTCCCTTGGGAAATGAGAATATTTATAACATTTATGATGGAGAGGGAGGAATTGTCATTGGAACCGGATGGAAACGGCTTTTGTTTGCCTATTATTTAAAAAATTGGCAAATGCTATTTACCGATAACTTTACATCTGAAACAAAATTACTCTTTCGGCGAAATATCTTAGAACGGGTGAAAGCGATCGCACCTTTCCTACATTATGATAGCAATCCCTATCTAGTCGTTGCTGATTCTAATTCGACCTCTGTTGATCATAATTATTTATATTGGATGATTGATGCTTATACAACCAGTAATCTTTACCCTTATTCCGATCCTGAAGGAGCCGAATTTAATTATATTAGAAATTCAGTTAAAGTTATTATTGATGCCTATAATGGCAAGGTGAAATTTTATTATTTAGAAGCAGATCAAGATCCAATTATCTCTACACTAAAACAGGTTTTTCCTAATTTATTTGATCCGATTGAAGAAATGCCAATCATGCTGCGTCAACATATTCGCTATCCGGTTGATTTATTTAGTATTCAATCTCAACATTTACTCACCTATCACATGAGTGATCCGATTGTTTTTTATAATCGAGAAGACCTCTGGCGGGTTCCGGTTGAAATTTATGCAGACAAACAACAGCCTGTTGAACCCTATTATTTGATCATGCGATTACCAACGGAAAAATCAGAGGAATTTATTCTCCTCCAGCCCTTTACTCCCGCCAGTCGGAATAATTTAGTGGCGTGGTTATCGGCTCGTTCCGATCTCGAACATTATGGAAATTTACTTCTGTATCGTTTCCCCAAACAACGTTTGATTTTTGGCCCGGAACAGGTGGAAGCTTTAATTAACCAAACACCAGAAATTTCGGAACAAATATCTCTTTGGAATCGTCAAGGATCACGGGTCATTCAAGGCAATTTATTAGTGATTCCCATTGAACAATCCCTACTTTATGTTGAACCTTTATATTTAGAAGCAACAGAAAATAGTTTACCAACCTTAGTTCGAGTAATTGTCGCCAGTGAAAATCGAATTGTGATGCGACCCACCTTAGAACAAGCGTTAAAAGATGTCTTTCAAGTTAAACCGATTCCACCCTCTGTTCCCCTAAATTTACCGAAATCTAAACCCAGTTAAATATATAAAAATCTGTATAGAATTTGTCAAAAAAATGTAGGGGTTTGGTCTCCAAACCCTCTTAAAAATTGGGTAACTTTTCTGCAAACCTCTTACGATGCCATAAAATTAATCTTGGAGAAATTTAACCAGTTCTTCCAGTTTTGACCAAGCCACACCACTTTGTAAAATCTCTTGAGCTAAACAGATTCCTTGTTGATGGTCTCCCATCGGAATAATACCCCCAACCTGTAATGCTAAAGAGGCATTTAGAGCCACCACATTTTGTTGAGGTTGTGTTCCTTTTCCTTGTAATAAATTTCGCAAAATTTCAGCATTTTCTTCAACATTTCCGCCTTTGAGAGCGCTGAGAGGTGCGGAAGTTAACCCGACATCTTGGGGGTTCAAAGTGACTTGTTGAACGTCACCTTGGGATAAAATTGCTAAGTCAGTAATATCTCCTAATCCGGCTTCATCCAGTCTTTCCCGTCCATGTAAAACAATCGCAACTTCCGTACCTAATTGATTTAACGCTTGAGCAATAGTTGGGAGCAATTTTGAATCAAAAACACCCATGACTTGTCCGCTAGGATGTAAAGGATTTACTAATGGCCCTAATAAATTAAATACAGTTCGGACTTTCAGGGTTTGACGCAGGGGGACAACGGCTTTCATTGCAGGATGCCAACCGGGAGCAAATAAAAACGTAATTCCGACGGCTGATAAAGCCTGGGTGACTTTTTCCGCAGGTGCTTTTAAGTTCACTCCCAAGGCTTCTAAAACGTCCGCAGAGCCGACTTTACTCGATGCCGAACGATTTCCATGTTTAGCCACTGGAACCTTAGCCGCAGCCGCAACAAAGGCAACGGTGGTGGAAATATTAAAGGTTGAAGCTCCATCGCCACCTGTTCCACAGGTATCAATAATCCGATAGGGAGAGGTCAGGCTGGAATGGGGTTGAGGAGGACAAAACGACTGTAAAACCGATGCCATTCCTGTTAATTCTTCGGCGGATACGCCTTTAGCTTGGATAGCAGCCAAAATCGCGCCGGAAAGCACAGGAGGAACTGTTTCCGAGAGCCATCCCTGCATTAATTGTGACGCTTGGGTGATGGAAAGGGATTGGCGGTCTAATAGTTGTTGTAATAACTCTGGCCAGAGATGGGGATTAATTTCGGGTGCAGCAGGATTTGTCATGAAAAATGGAGCTTACATTAACCAGTGTTCAGTTTACTGTATTTTTTGAGTTGCTTAATAAAACGAGTGAGATTCCCCTATAAAGCCAATGATCTCAACTATAATATGATGGAACATAAGAATTCAATCTTTACAAAGACAGGCTAATGATACTGGATAATGAAAATAGAAATCTGAAAGTCCATGAGTGGATTGTCAAATATACGGAAGCAGGTACTGTAGACATTATTACAGGTTATTTCACCATCGGAGCTTTAGCTTATCTTTCGCAGCAAATTAATCATAAAATTGCTAAATTTCGGCTAGTGCTTGGGGATATTGTTAACTTGGATCAGGTAGAAAATCGACCCTTAGATTTGCTCAATGAAAACATTACAATTGAATCGGCACTTAATCTTAGCCGTTTAGCACAGGAAGCAGTTGCTTTTTTAAAGCAGGATAAAGTTAAAGCAAAAACTTTAGAACCCAATTTTTGTCATGCTAAGTGTTACTTATTTAACCCGTCGAAGAATGACGATCGTAATAAGTATTTTATTTCGGGTAGCTCCAACCTAACTGAAGCAGGAATTGGATTAAAATATACGAATAATCTGGAGTTAAATATTGCCGAAACGGGTAATAATAACCAATACAAAGAGCTAGTTAAATGGTTTGCAGAACTTTGGAATAAACCACAAGCACATCAAGAAAAAACTATTATTTTTAAAGATGGTTCGAGTAAAAAAGTTAATTTCAAGCAATATTTAATTGAAGAAATTGAAAAGATATTTATTGAATATACGCCCAGAGAGATTTACTACAAAATTTTATTTGAGTTATTTGGTAATCAAATTCTGGAAATTGAGAATGATCCAGAGTTTAATCGTCAAGTAGGTAGGTTAGAAAATACCGCTATTTTTCACTCCCTGTATGACTTTCAAAAAAAAGGTGTTATCAGTCTGATTCGGATGCTTCAGAAATATGATGGGGCAATTTTGGCAGATGCTGTGGGTTTGGGTAAAACTTGGAGTGCTTTGGCGGTGATCAAGTTTTTCCAGATGCAGGGACGGGAAGTTATATTGCTTTGTCCTAAAAAATTAGAAAGTAACTGGAGACGCTATAAGGAAGATCAAGAATCTAAATTTGAAAGTGACAAACTCAAGTTTTTTATTCGCTTTCATACGGATATGAATAGCGATCGCCTAAATTCCTATAATGATCGCGCTGATAAATTATTTTGTGACGATAAACCTAAGCTAATTGTGATTGATGAAAGTCATAATCTCAGAAATGATAAATCCCATCGCTATAAATTTTTAGTTGAGCAGATTTTGCAGAAAAATCAAGATATCAAAGTTTTGTTAATATCGGCAACTCCGATCAATAATTCTCTGAATGATGCCAGAAATCAATTTAAGTTAATGGTGCAGGGTAATGTTCATGGGTATGAGACAAAACTGGGTGTTAAAAATATTGATTATTCCTTTAAACAGGCACAAACAATATTTAATGAATGGCGCAAAGATGACACTCCCAAAATAGGAGACTTTATTAGAAAGCTGTCAGGTAATGATTTCTTTAGATTGACCGACTCGTTATTAGTGGCGAGAACTCGCAAGATGGTTGAAAGTCAGGAAACTGATTTAACATTTCCTGTTAAGAATAAGCCTGTAAATTTATTTTTAACACCACACCAACTTGGTAATTTTGAAACCTTTGAAGAATTATTTGACCATTTTCCACCGATGCTATCGGGATATCAACCAGCGTTTTATTTGGATGATAAATCGGGAACAAAAAAGGATGTATTACGCGATGACAAACTACGCGATCGCTTTCTGGTCAAGATGATTTATATTTTGATGGTCAAGCGTTTAGAGTCTTCTTGGTTTTCCTTTTACTCAACGGTTGAGAAAATTAAAGATCATCATCAAAATGCTTTAGATAAAATTAAAGATTATCAAACCAACAAGGCAAAAGCAGTATTACTAGAAAATGATGTTCTTGATTTAGATAATGATCAAAATGATGATGATTTCACAGAAGAAGTTGAAGAATATACACTAGGTAAAAAACGTCCGATTAATATTGCTGATATTGATGCTGCTGGTAGTTTAGATCAGTTTAAACAGGATCTTAAAAAAGATTTGGATGCTCTCGATAATCTTTATATCAATTTGCAAAAATTTGCCGCAAAAATTGATAAAGAGGTTAAGAAGCCCAATCAAATTAAATCCTGTGATGATAAGTTAGAAGCATTGATCTCTCAGATTATTAAAAAGCGCAAGTCAGGAGCAAATAACCATAATCAAAAGGTGATAATTTTTACGGTTTATCGTGATACGGCGGTGTATTTGTTTGAGCAACTTCGGGCTAGAGGTTTTAACAAAATTGCGATCGCATCGGGTACAAGTTCACAGTCTGATGATAGCGATCGCCCTCAAAAAATGGAAATGATTTTAGAGAGATTTGCGCCTTATACTAAGTTATTTTGTGAAAAGGAATGGAATTTTAGTTCTGAAAAAGAAGGGTTAGAAGCGTTTGCAGAATGGCAAGAATGGATTAAAGAAAATCATCCCAATACTCACCAAAAGCTGAATAAACCCATTGATATTTTGATCGCTACCGATGCCTTGAGTGAGGGACAAAACTTGCAGGATGCTGATATGGTGATTAATTACGATATCCATTGGAATCCGGTAAGAATTATTCAACGAATGGGACGGATTGATCGCTTAGGAAGTCCAAATCAACAAATATTTGGGATTAACTTTTGGCCGTCAGATAATATTAATTCCTATCTCAATTTGCAAGGAAGAATTGAGCAACGGATGGCGGCGATGAAGTTGGCAGGGTCAGAAGTCGATCATCAGTTTTCTGATAGTTTTGCAAAGATGGCTCATGATGAAGATTTTGATCGCAAAATGAACGATCGCATGATACAGCAAATGCAAATTACTTGGGATGATATCGACGTCAGCGATCAAGGTTTAGGCTTTGATAGTTTATCTTTGGAGCGCTATCGACAGGATTTATTAGCAGAATTTAATCGCGATAAAGATAAATATCGCCAGATGCCAAAGGGGGTATATACGGGATTTTTGGGAGATGGTGAAATAGGCGATCGCAATGGCATTGTGGCTTTACTTGGTTATCCTGTGAAACCTTCTAAGAAGCTCGATCATCAATATCAGATTTTTGATTTGATTTATATTAATAAATCGGGCAATTTAATTTTAAATAATCAAAAGGAAGTATTGGATTTTCTGACTTTAAATAAGGAGAAAAAGCGATTTGTGCCTGATGCTGTTGATCGAGGTGAAGAAAATGCGATCGCTGAATTAGTAAATGCGCTTAAAGCTTGGTTAAGTAGTCAAGCTGTGCAAATTGAGGTGATGGATGATGGCACTGTCAAAGAGACAATGGGTAAGGCAGCACGGGATTTATTAGGGAAAATTAAAAAAGGTAATCAGATAGCGTTGGAAACGATCAAGCAAGATGGCAATGTGGAGCAAAAATTTCAGGTTGATAAGTTTGATTTGGTGGCTTGGCTGTTGGTAAGTGCGGATTAGGGGGGGACTTGAACACGGATTAAGGGGATTACACTGATTTCGCGGATTTTTTGGATTTTTTGGGATTGATTAGAATGATTTAAGGGATTTTTGGAGTGGAAGGCTATATGATTAAAGCAAGAAAACAAATAAAATCCGTGAAATCCTTTAATCCGCATAATCCGTGATTCAGACGTTGTTTTGAGTAAATAGCTATGACTATTGCAGTTACAGAAAATATCCGATCGCTTAATGATGTAGAGACAAAGTTAGGTCTGCGCCGATCGCACGATCCAGACTTCTTTGTGGAATGGTGTGGAGATTTTGCAGAATTAGTTGATACTGAAAAAAACACTTTAGATCGGATCAAACGCTCATATTTACATCATGTTGCTGAAGGCTTTTTGTCTGAGGGGTCAGTAAATTTGTTGATAGTTTCACCATTACTATTTTTGGCAGGTTTTCTGGAATCTCCTTTTAGTTTGCGAAGTGAACAGTCAGTTGAAATTAGCGATCGCAGTGGTAGTGTTACTTATCACGGCAGAATTGATGCTTTAGTTTTGAATAACAATTTATGGATCGTTTTAATTGAGGCAAAGCGTTCTAGTTTTTCGTTTTTAGTGGCAGTCCCACAGGCTCTTGCCTATATGATGGCAAGTCCAAATGGTGATAAACCAACCTATGCACTCGTCACCAATGGCGATCATTTTATGTTTATTAAGCTGCAACAATCGCAATACGATCTTTCTGATGATTTTTCACTTTTTAAGCGATCGCGCAATGAACTCTATTCCGTGCTTCAAATCCTGAAATCCTTTGAGAATCTGTAAATAATGAACCTAACTATCTTTGAACAATCAGACTTTTTGCCTGCTTTACGCGCTTTTTTTGCGGAGTTGCAAGTTCCGATCGCCTCTGTAACGGATGCGCCAATTCCTGCTAGGGAAATTCTGGAAAATAGTTACAAAGATCGGGAATCTTTTCGTCTCATTGATGATGTTTATTTTTTGGGGATGGTTGATGATGCAGCATTCAAGGGTGGTAAGAGTTTAGCAATTGATAAAATTAAGTCTGATTATGATGGGATATTGATTTTTGGGATAACTTTGAACGATTGCCCAAATGGTTTATTGCCAACGCGATCGCAGTTAGCAGAAATATCGCGTGCCTTTAATCGAGAGTTTTGTTATACGCCTGTAGTTGTGGTGTTTAAGTATGGCGAATATCTGGCGTTTGCAAATACGGAGAGATTGAAATATAAGGATAATCGTGAGGGTGAAAAGGCTGGCAAGGTAACACTATTACGCGATATTGATATCAGGCAACCTCATTCGGGACATGAAAGAATTTTGGCGAATCTAGCGATTTCGCATACTGGCAAAAATAAGGTTGATTCGTTTGCCAGCCTTTATAAATATTGGCAGGAAGTTCTTAGCGTCAGTTTACTGAATAAGAAATTTTATCAGGATCTCTCTAACTGGTATTTTTGGGCAGTTGGGCGCGTAACTTTTCCCTCAGAGCCTAATTTACTTGAAGCCCAGGCTAAGAAGGTTAGTCTTGAGGATTTAAAGCAAGAACACAAGTCTAAAAATGTGATCCGTTTGCTAACGCGATTACTTTTTGTTTGGTTTATTAAGGAAAAAGGCTTAATTCCTCCAGAGATTTTTGAACTTGATGATTTGCAAAGAGATATTCTAAAAAATATATCTCCCTATACTGATTTAGGACTATTTAAGCAGATAAATCAAGAAAGTAGCTATTACAAAGCTATTCTGCAAAATCTCTTTTTTGCGACACTAAACTGTCCGATTAAGCCGATGGAAAGCCATGATAATCGTGTGAGGGGCTTTCGGAAGATGGATAACTATGGACAGCATCGAGACGCTAATTTCTTGATGCGCTATGAAAAGCATTTTCAAAATCCAGATCGATTTGTGGAGATGGTGAATGGTGTTGTTCCTTTCTTAAATGGTGGACTTTTTGAATGTTTGGATGATAAGTTAAATAAGGTTTATATTGACGGATTTTCGGATAATCTGGCTAAGGGTGAGCAGTTAATTGTCCCTGATTATTTGTTTTTTGGAGTAGAGGAAAAGGTTGATTTAAGTGCCGAATATGGTGTAACTAATAAGGCAACCAAAGAGGCGGCGGTAAAGGGTTTAATCAATATTCTCAAGGCTTACAAATTTACAATTACAGAAAATACACCAATTGAAGAGGATGTTGCCCTCGATCCTGAGTTGTTGGGTAAGGTGTTTGAGAATCTTTTGGCTAGTTATAATCCTGAGACAAAGACGACAGCCAGAAAGCAAACGGGCTCTTTTTATACGCCCCGTGAAATTGTTAATTACATGGTCGATGAGAGTCTCATTGCCTATTTAAAAAATGAGTTGCTTAATCAAGAGTTGGGATATCAAGAGGAAGATTTAGATCGGCAATTGCGTCAACTGGTTTCTTTTGATGCTATTAATCCATTTGAAGGAAATGCTGAGGTTCAGAAACGGATTATTAAGGCTTTGGATAAATGTACTATTCTTGACCCTGCCTGTGGTTCGGGTGCTTTCCCGATGGGAATTTTGCAAAAGATGGTACATATTTTATTTAAGGTTGACCCGAAAAATACGGAATGGAAACACCGTCAAATTGCAAGGGTTGAAGCGGCGATTAGTCAGTTAGAGGAGTTGGATGATGCCCAATATCGGGAGCAAGGTATTCAAGATTTGAATGCTAAAATTAAGGATATTGAGGAGGCTTTTGCTAATAATGAGTTGGATTATGGGCGTAAGTTATATCTGATTGAGAATTGTATTTATGGGGTAGATATACAGTCCATTGCTACCCAAATTTCTAAGTTGCGGTTCTTTATTTCGTTGGTAGTCGATCAAAAAGTTGATCCAAAAAGTGAGGATAATTTTGGGATTCGTCCTTTGCCTAACCTCGAAACTAAGTTTGTGGCGGCTAATACTTTGATTGGGATTGAGAAACCAAAGGAGCAGTTAAGTTTGTTTGATACGCCAGAAATCAAGAAGTTAGAAGCAGATTTGAAGAAGGTCAGACATCGTTTGTTTAGTTCTAAGTCGCCTAGTCATAAGCGGAAGTTGAGAGATCAAGATAAGGCTTTGCGGGAACAAATTGCTGCGGTTTTACAGAGAAATGGCTGGGGTACTGATACTGCAAATAAATTAGCAAACTGGGACCCATACAATTTGAATGATTCGGCTGGTTTCTTTGATCCAGAATGGATGTTTGATATTTCAGATGGTTTTGATATTGTGATTGGAAATCCGCCTTATGTTAGTGCCAATAATATGTCACTTCAAGATAGACAACTACTTAACAAATCATCAGAATATTTAGCTCTGACTGGTAAGTGGGATTTATATATTGCATTTACAGAAAAGTCCCTCAAACTCTTATCAAAAGCTGGTGTTTTTACTTTTATTATTCCTTTTGGGGTTTTGAATCAACCTTTTGCTGAAGCGATACGCAAAATTATACTAGAAAACTTTAAAATTCTTAGCATTGTAGATCTGCACAATGAAAAGATTTTCGAGAATGCTACTGTCCCATCTTGTATTCCAGTAATTCAGAATAAAACAGAACATGAATATAATCTTAACATATTAGAATTTCGTGAATCCCAGTTTCATGTAAAGTATTGTATTAATATTCAAAAATACTATAATGCAGAACAATATATGTTTAGGACAGAGGATCTAAACAAGTTTTCTGAAGTTCTTAATAATATAAAAAAAGACAGTAATAAACTAGAATCATATTTTTATACTTCAACTGGTGCAGAAATTCATGGCAAAGAAAAGCGATCTGAAGATGGTTCAACTGTTTCAGGAAGAAGTAAATTTGATGTTTTATATCGTACTCCCTCAGATGCTTTAAAACCTTATATAGAAGGTTCGGCAATTGTTAAATCTAAAGACGGAAGATATTCATATCCAAAAATTGATACATGGCTTGATTATAGTAATCCAGAAAAAATGCGTTCTTCAAAATTTAGAGAATTATTTGACAGTGAAAAAATCATTATTAGAAGAAGCTCTGGCTTATTGAGAATACTTGCTATTCATGATCAAGAAAAAATTTACACATCAGAAAAATGTATTTTAGTAATAAATAAATGTGATTTACCAAAAGATCACAAACAATATTCACCAACAAAGAATTTAGAATTAAAATACTTATTAGCAATTTTAAATAGTAAGCTAATGGATTTTTACTATGCTTCCGTTTATGGTGGTTTTATTGATGTTTATCCAAATAATCTCAAGGAATTACCTATTAAAACATTAGGACATAAATCAGAGAATATATTACTGTTGTTAGTAGATAGTCTTTTATTCTTAAAGCAAAAACACTTTTCAAATAACTTTACACTTTTTGTTGACGGTATTATTGATGCTGTTGTTTTTGAGATTTACTTTTCTGATCACATGAAAGAAAAAGAAATTGATATTTTTCAATTTATACAAAGAGATATTGAAGAAGTAATGCAAGGTAAAGTATTTGAAAATTTAGAGGATACGGCAAAACAAGAAGTAATTGAACAACTTTATGCCAAATGGACAGATCCCGACAATGAAGTGCGTAACCGAATCAAACTATTTGCCGTCAGAAGTCCTGACATTTTAAAACCTATCTTGGAAAGCAAATAATGAAAAGAATCAAAGAAATTAAAATCAAAAACTTTAAAGCCTTTCAACAAGAGCAATCCTTTCTTTTGAATGGCAAGCATCTTTTAGTTTATGGTAATAACGGCTCAGGTAAGTCTTCCTTATTCTGGGCTTTATACACATTCTTACAAAGCAGCACCAAAACAAATGAAGATGTCCAGAAATATTTTCTTAATTACCTTGAATCAGACAGAAGTACCCATCAAACCCTAAAAAATATCTTCATGGATGAAACAGAAAATGCCTACATCAAAATTATATCTATTGACACAGAATCAAGCATAGAGACAATTTACACTGTTTCCCATGACACCATCAATACTAATACTAATGATGACACAATAATTCAGGAGTTAAATCTTGCCAGCGATTTCATTAACTATAAATTGCTACATAACTTCTACAGAGAACCGCACAAACAAGAAATTAACTTATGGTCAGTATTTGAGCGTGATATTTTTCCATTTCTAACTGATGGCACTCAAAATTGGCTGGCAGATATTATCAAAACTCCAACATTAGATATACCAAGAACACAGTCAGGAAAACCCGTAACTCGTGGTAAAAAGCAACGTTATATAGACGAGCTAGACACTTTAAACACCAAAATCCAGACCCTTTTAACAGAAATCCAAGATAGTGCCAATATATTCATCAAAGATCATTTCTTTCAAGGCAAAGACATTATTAGAGTTGAACTCAACTTCGAGAAAAAGTTTAACTTTGATTTAGTTAAGTCCAAAATATGGCAAGAAAACAAACAAAGTTACAGACAAGAGCAATTACAAATTAAGCTTTCTGTTAAAGTCCATGAAGCTAGTCCAACACCACATTGGAAATCGCTAGAACGTGTACAGTCTTTTTTAAACGAAGCCCAACTTACTAGAATTGCTATAGGTATTCGTATCGGTGCATTGCGTACCCGACCTCTGGGATCTGCAAAATTTAAAATTCTAGTTCTAGACGATATGCTAATCAGCTTAGATTTTTCTAATCGAATGGATATCGTGCGGATCATTTTAAATACTGATAACGATTCTAATCTCGAAAATATCTTTGGTGAATTTCAGAAAATAATCCTCACCCATGACTTAGGCTTTTATGAACTAATCAAACGCCACACATCCCCTCACGACTGGGAATATTTCAAGTTTCATAAAGCAACTGAAAATATAAATAAAGCTCCAGATGTAAACCAAGATCGTGGTCGGCTAGAAAAAGCCGAGATATTTTTACTGGATGGTGAATATGATTCTTGTGGAAATGAGCTAAGGAAAGAAACAGAAGCTCTACTAGACAAATATTTAAACGGTTTAAATTTAGCATCAGAAGGTGAATTTCAGCCCCTTATGGATAAACTAAACCAAGCCATGAATCAACTAAATGAAACCAGAAGAGCAGATTTTAACAGGTTAATTATAAGAAAAATTTCAGTCATACAAGAATTTTTAGCAGAAAATCATCAGGGTATTGACTCTCTCTCAATGTCTGAAAAAGTTAAAGAGTTTATAGAAAAGCTAAATACAGATTTTGAAAATGATAATTCTTTAGACCAGAATCAAAAAGGCAGACTTAAAGGATTGCGAAATGATTTAGTGAAATATCTAGTTAAACAATCTCAAATAGAGGAAGACAAAGAAAAAATCATAAATGATATGAAAGACATTTTACAACGTATTATGAATCCCGCATCCCACGCATCCCTAGTCCCACTTTATGAGGGAGAGTTGAGAAGAGCTATTCAAGGAGTTAGAAGATTACAAGAGATTTTGAACCCTCCAGAGACTACTTGAAAAAGATTAATTTTTTCATGGTTCGACTATTACAGGAGTTCCGATTTTTACCATCTCAAATAGAGTCAGAACATCTTGATTAAACATCCGAATACAACCATGCGATGCGGCTTGTCCAACGGTTTCGGTGTTAGGAGTTCCATGAAACCCAATAGAGTTTTTTCCATCTGTCCAAAACCCAATCCAACGCTCTCCTAAAGGATTATCTGGCCCTGGAGGAATAATATCTCCGGTGAGGGGATGTTCCCAAGTGGGCTGGGAAATCATTTCGATAACTTGATATTCACCGACAGGAGTTTCCCAACCTTCTCGACCGACGGCGATGGGATAGCTGGTTTTTAGTTGTTGATTTTGATAGATATAAACACGACGTTGATTTAATTTAATTACCAGTTGCACATTCGCTTCAATGGTGTTAGGAATTGGCTGTTTTGAGGGGGGGAATAAGGTAGAAGTCGCAAATTTGGGAGTGTTAGGGGTTAATAATTTAATCGGGGATGGAGCAAGAGGAATGGGATTTTGAGGAGGAACAGATACCGCGAGCGTCCGTTTTGGGACTCCTCCTAAAAGTACAGTTGTCCCCAAGATAACGGCTGTCAAATATTTCAGAAAACTTTCTTTTCTAACCATTACACTGTTTGTCTTGACCAAAGAAATGGGTTTAAGGCTACGCTCAGTTGAACGCTCAGTAACCATTATTGTTTCCCGTATTTTTCTCCCCGTCCTACCCAAAGTTTAATATTTGTAAAATTTTGGGCAATTCGAGGATTGTGGTTTAAGATCACGGGAAAATCAACTTATTTTTAAGATCATCTTACGATTATGGCTAGAAATCAAACCGTTGGCTCCCTAAGTATAGTTGGTGTCATTAGTGCCGGGTTACGCATTTATCGAGATCACTTTCAAGATTATTTCACTATCGGCCTGCAAGCCTACTGTTGGATAATTATTCCCATTTATGGCTGGGCTAAATTTATCGCCCTGTCTGCATTAATTAGCCGTTTAGCTTACCACGAAATCTTAGAACAACCCGAAGCAATTTCACAAGCTCGTCCCCGCGTCGAGCGAAAAATGTGGAGTTTTCTAGGACAAGGAATTTTAGTAACCTTAATTATGATGGGTGCCATTACGGTATTAATTATATTAGAGGTAACTGCCCTGATGTTTTTAGTGGGTATTTTAGGACAAAATAACCCGATTACATACTTAATCGGTTTTGGGGTTTCTATTGCTGCTTTATGTGCCTATCTAGCCATTGTTTCTCGATTCTTGATTGCATCTGTACCCTTAGCCGTTGAAGATAATATGACCGCAACAGAAGCAATTAGCCGCAGTCGTAAATTAACCAAAGGATCAGTATTATGGATTCTTGGGATCGTTTTTTTGGAATTTTTAATTATTTTCCCACCTCTATTGATTTTAGATATCTTCAGTATAACTTTTGTTAACCCAGGATTGGCAACAATATTGGGTTCTAATTCCTCCATTTATAATCTGATTGTAAATTTATTTGCTATAGCTAGATTTATCATTGGTGGAGCTTTGGCTGTTCCTTTTCGGCAATCAATTTATGGAGTTATTTATTGTGATCTAAAATTCAAGGAATTAAGAGATAAAGGGATAGACTTAAAAATCAACCCGATTAAAGATAGGGAATCAGGTGTTTAAATTTTCCCGATTGGCGATCGCCTTGATCAAACATAGTATTATCCATAATCATAACCTGTAGGGCTTCAAGCTGCGATCGCTAATCTCCTCCTCCCAGAGTTTAGCGATTTTCGCTTGCATTTTATAGGTAATTTTCGCAAAGGCTGTTAAACTGAAGTTAGAGAGATAACCGTTACTAATCTACCCTGCTTCACTCCCCAGGGTTGTAGATATGGAATTTGAGTTGGAGTGTGCCTTTTTAATGGGAGCTAATTCGGGCTGATTTAGCTCTAAACCTAAGAATATTGGACTAAGACACTAATTATAAAAAATGTTAGCTAAATCTGAAACAACTGGAACAGTTCCGTTGGACGCGCAGCAAATTTTCGCTTTAATTGACAGTATCTTACCGTTAGAAGTTTGCTTGCATTACCAAATTTTACCTCTATGTCTCAAAGATAATGATTTATATTTGGGTGTTGTTGATTCAGAAGATGAATCAGCATTGGAATACGTTCAAAAGATCGTATCTTATATGAATTGCTCCATTGTTACTCAGGTCATTTCTTCGGAGGAGGAGCATTCTTTATTGTCTGCCTATCTCTATCATACACAACAGGTTAAAGGGGGTGAATATCCGACAACAGAGGTTGAGTCAATTCAATTTTCTACAGGTCAAAAACCCTCACAAATTCCTGTTCCGAGTTCAAAAGTTTCTCCTGTTGTTACACCTCAAAAAATTACGGTCAAAGAACCTCTGGTCTCTTTACCGCCACTAGCCTCAAATTTTTCTGATTCAGAGGTTGAAACATCTTCACCTGAATTTGTGGAGCCAACCTCTGGGAGTTTCTTAACACCCCTAGAGGTCAAAACGACTTATTTATCGAGTCCGATGGAGATTTTAGCGACATTACCCCCCCATGATTTGTTACAAGAACTGTTAGGACGGGTTTTAGTGGGTGGTATTGGAAGGCTTTATTTTGAATGTCAAGAGGCGAATTCATCTCGAATTTTGTGGAGTCAAGATGGCGTTTTACAATCCGTTGTTACGGGGTTAGATCATCAAAAATTTCAAGGGGTTATTAATGAGTTGAAATTGTTAGTAGAATTCCCGTTAATTCCATTTGATAAACCCCGACTGGCTGAAATTGAACGGGTCTATCAAAATACCCATCTATTACTCCGGTTAAGAATTACTCCGGGAACCTTAGGAGAAGAAGCTAATTTACAGGTGTTACGGGGAGCGGCTTTAAAGTTTTATCAAAAACAACAGTTATCTAAATTGAGTTTAGATGCTTTACGACTGACGCAGCAACTCCAACATAAGATCAGTGAAATTAGCTCTCGTATTGCTGTAACTCCCCTATCTTCTGAGAATTTAATATTATTAAATCAACTATTGAAAATGATGGTTGAACAATCCGATGCGTTAATTCAAAAAAGTCAAGATTCAGCTATAAAACATTAAAGGGTTGACGGTTAACGGTTAACAATCAATAGCCAACCGTCAGCCGTTTGAAGATTAATTAAAAATTAAACCCAGTAATCCTTTGGTGTAGATGTAAGTGAAACCCAGTTGAATCCCAAAATCGGTTTCATCTCGGATATATCCTACACTGGCACGGCCTGTAATTAAGAAGCTGTAAGAAATCGGAATATCAATTCCGGCTACGGCTGAGGGGCCGACGCTAAAGTCATTATTAAAGATATCTTTGTAGATAATTCCGGCTCCTACAAAGGGGGAAAAACGAACGGCATTTGTTTCACTTCTGACGGGAAAATCAGCCGTAAGATGAACTAAACTTGCGCTATCACTTCCGATGATAATTCCACCCGAATGCAGGGAAAAGTTTTCGGAAAATCCGGTTTTGGAAAGGCTCATTAAACCGCCACCGCCTAAACCTGAGCCATCTCCTGTAATCCCAATATTACCTCCCAGTCCAACATAATTATAGTTATTACTTAAACGACGACCATTAGCATCGGCTGCTTTACGCGGATCTTCCGGTTTTGCTTCTGTTGCTTCGGGTTGTTGTTCGGTAGCAGGTGAAGATTGATCTGAATTTTGAGCAATATTCCACTCGACTCGATC
Organism: uncultured Oscillatoriales cyanobacterium; assembly: GCA_903893625.1. Taxonomy (GTDB): domain Bacteria; phylum Cyanobacteriota; class Cyanobacteriia; order Cyanobacteriales; family Microcoleaceae; genus Planktothrix. Next base: position 20,199 of record CAITND010000258.1, on the reverse strand, counting down.
CATCCAATTTTCACTTAAATCGGCTGCTTGTGTTGAGGGAAAAGTATTTTTAGATTCCGATAAAGTCTGGGGTTGCTGTTGAATAATTGCTTCTGAATTATTGAGTTCTGTAGGTTCAAATGCCAGCTTTTCTGGACTTGAATTCGATGTTTCTGAGAGGGTTTTAGATGCAATTTCTGCTGAAGACCCAACAATATTTTGTAAAGAGGATTCAGGGGAGAGTTCTTGCGCTAAAAGTTCACCCCCATTTAGGGTAAGTGCGATCGCAGTTCCCAAAAAAACCGTTTTATAGAGATTAGACATGGGTAGATTCACTCCTCAAGAAATAATTTTTGCCGAGATTCTAACACAATCATGATGGATGGATGCCAAAAAACAAAGGCGTTTGCTACAAACGCCTTGATCAAGTTTTAAACTTTTGACAAAAAATTAACCGACAACGGCCAGTTCCTTGGGCCAACGACCAACGGCCTTACCAATGACAGACAATTCTTGCATTAAGCGGTCAAACCGTTCTGGGGTAAGGGATTGAGGGCCATCGGATAGGGCTTTAGCCGGGTTGGGATGGACTTCAATCATTAAGGAATCTGCCCCGGCGGCAATAGCGGCCATCGCCATTGAGGGAACGTATTCTGCGACACCCACACCATGACTTGGATCGATCATAATTGGTAGGTGAGTCAGCGATCGCAATACGGGTAATACGGATAAATCCAAGGTATTGCGGGCATATTGACGATCAAAAGTGCGAATTCCTCGTTCACATAAAATCACGTTGGGGTTGCCACCCGCTAGAATATATTCCGCCGCCATTAACCATTCTTCGATGGTGGCCGACATTCCCCGTTTGAGTAATACGGGTTTGTTTTGCGCTCCCACTTTTTTCAATAGGGAAAAGTTCTGCATATTGCGAGCGCCAATTTGAATAATATCGGCAACTTCCCCTAATTTTTCCAGGTCTTCGGCATCCATTAACTCCGTAACAATACCTAACCCAGTAGCGTCCCGGGCAGCAGCTAATAATCCTAATGCGCTTTCACCGTGTCCTTGAAACGCATAAGGAGAAGTACGAGGTTTGAAGGCTCCTCCCCGCAGGAATTTAGCACCAGCGGCTTTAACTCGTTTAGCGGTTTCGATAATCATCTCTTCGTTTTCCACTGAGCAAGGCCCAGCAACGATAACGAGGGGATGGTGTTCGCTAAAGGTGACATCTCCAGCCGGAGTGGGAACCGTGACTTCGCTGGCTTCCCCTTGACGATAGGCGCGACTTACCCGTTTATAGGGTTTTTCCACCCGTAAGACATCCTCAATAAAAGGACTGATTTCCCGCAGTTGCAAGGGGTCAATATCAACAGTTTCACCGACTAACCCGATCACAACTTTGTGTTTACCGACAATTTTTTCTGGCGATAAACCCCATCCGGTGATGAGTTCTTCACTTAAGCGTTCAATTTCGGCTTCAGGTGTGCCGACTTTCATTACTATAATCATTTATGCTTTTAGATCGATTGATCAAACTTAAAAAGCTGAAATTGTTTCAGAAAATACAGCCTACGTTAAAGCTAATTTAGTCTATAACAATTCAGTTGTGGACGTAATGTTTTGAATTCTTAATTTTTCTGATTTTTTTGCCTTGCAGCTTTCCATCCGTCCTGCATTCGCCCTAAATTCAGTTTAAATTCTTGCCAGCCCAAAATACTTCCTGAGACTTCCTCATCCCAGGATGCTGACAAAACGCCATAGCTTAACCCCACCACACTTAACCCAAAAAATCCCATACTAATCATCACAACAACGGCATGAGGAAAGAGAAACAAGTCCTGGGTAATCACAAAATAACTGCCAATGAATGTTCCTAAGCCCATCATCAAAGGTAGTCCAGCCAACAAGACCATCCGAGATAACATCCGTTGGCTGACTTTCTCTGGAATTGCCGTTTCTTCACGGGTGTAACGACGTTTAGTGTCTTTGCTTTTTTGGGGTTGAGGTTGTGGGGACTTAGCAGTCGCCTTCACCTTTTGATCGGGTTTTGTCGATTTAGGATCGGAAGTCGCCTTAGCCGGAGGTTTTGAGGTCGCTTTATTAGGTTTTTTGCGATTTTTCCTCGGTTCAAAGGCGGGACGTGCGGGAGGAAGTTCAGAGGACATAAGTTTAAAAAATGGGTCTGAAAATGCAGGAGGAAAGCTAAGGTAACAGATCAAGGCTTCGGTTGTTACGTCAGTTGCAGAATTCTAACCCCGAATACCCAGACGAGCAATTAAGGCTTGATAGCGTCCTTTATCTTGGCTTTTTAAGAAGCTTAACAGACGCTTCCGACGGCCAATCATCAGTAAAAGTCCACGCCGTGAGGAGTGATCTTTTTTATTGATTTTCAGGTGTTCGCTGAGTTTATTAATGCGTTCGGTCAGCATTGCCACTTGCACCTCACAGGAACCGGTATCGGTTTCATGGGTTTGGTGCTCCGACATGATTTCTTGTTTACGCTGCTGTGTGAGAGCCATAGTTGTTGAATCTCAAGTTAATCCGTAATTTGCCACAATCATTTAGAATATCATACTTTTGATCGGTTTTGAGGGTTGGCGGTTGGCTTTAGCGAGGGAGGATGATCGCACTCCTCTCCCCCTTCTCTTCTGTTCCCTATTGCCGATTCCCCTATCCTATAATTAAATCAATCTAGCTCAGGGGTGAGAATGTGGGAATTCTCGATTTAGTTAGTCAACGGAATCTACGTCTGTTAACGTTTGGGGCGATTATGGTTGGGGGTGTTGCTTGTCCCCTGATTCCTGGTTTACAAGGAATTGGCCTACTGCAATGCGTTAGTGCCATTGGTACAGGACTTGCTGGGAACATATTTGCAAGTGATCTTGGGGCCATTGCTGAAAGTCTGGGACAAGAGGATATTCTCTCTAACCATGATCTTACCAAAGCGGTCGGATTAGCCGTTGGGTTCTTATTAGAATCCGTCGCTGCCTCAGAACCATATCGCAGTTTCGAGAAACCTTTAAAAAAATTGGCGAAAGCCACGCCGAAAAAGTGGCTGAAATTGGCAGAAGCCAACCGCAACGGCGAAATTAATATTATTGATCCGATTCAAGAGGAAGAATTAGTTAACCTCTTTTCTCAAACCCATACCAACTTTTTTAACCAACAGCCTTTAACTCCCGCAGCCTGGGAAAGTCTATTAAAAGATTGGTTATGCCCTGAAGTCGGGATCACCTTACCATCGGAAGTAATCACCGGAGTTGCCCAAATCTTAGCCGAGAAATTCCCGAAAGCCCTACGGGAAGTGTTAAAACGGGATGCTGAACAGGGGGGGAAAGCCTTTGCCGGGTTGATGTTATCCCTATTGGGGCAAATTTTAGCCACCTTGCGAGATCAGCCCCAACAGACAGCTAATTTAGAACCGATTCAAGCGGGTTTAGCAGAGATTGAAAGGTTACAGAACGATCATACAGAACAGTTTAAACAGTTAGGAACTGAGATGGAATCGGGGTTTGATGCCGTCTTACAACAGTTGGGAATCACTCAGGCACAAATTCAAGAATTGCGGGGTTGGTTATCAGAGGAATTACAAACTTTAGAAAAAACCATAATCGACGAATTTAAGCAAGTTGGTCAACAGAATCAAGAGTTAAAACAAACCGTAGAACAGGGCTTTGAGACAATTATCGGCTTCTTTGAGCAAGGCAAATCGAAAATTCAAGCGATTTCCTTTAGTCTAAATACCACACCCCCGGCGGTGATGTATTGGCAAGGGCGAGAACGAGATTTAGCGATTGTTAACGGTTGGTTAGACGATGAAAATAATAAACTAGGTGTGATTGTGGCGATCGCAGGGATGGGAAAATCAACCCTGGCGGCAAAAGTCTTTAACGACAGAACGGATTTTGTTGATAAATTGTGGCTAGATTTAGGGCAACGTCCCCTATTCTCGATTGTCGCCCAGGGAATTTTAACTCAGTTGGGAAAACTGTCTCCAGATCAGTTAAAAGAAATTGAAGAAACTCGTTTAACCGAGGTTTTAATCCACTGTCTGCAACAACAACGGTTTTTACTGATATTAGATAATCTGGAATCGGTGCTCCAGGATGAAGGTTATCAGAATTTTTTGCAACACTGGCTGGGTAAATGTCATCAGACAGAAATTCTGGTGACGACCCAAGTTGTGCCGAATTTAGTCCAGGATAAACCCACAGAATTAGCCCTAGAGGGACTTTCAGCAACGGAAGGAAGACAATTACTTCAGGATTTAGATATTGGAGGGACAGAGGCGGAATTAGGGGCTTTTGTGGCTGAGGTGAATGGCCATCCTCTGACCTTGCGACTGGTGGCGGGGTTACTGAATGGGGAAATCGGCGCCGGGGCGACTATTGGGGATTTAGCCACGTTAGGAATAGCCGATATTGGGGAGTTGATGGGGCGGTTACAGGGATTCCACCGTCAGGAGGCGGTGCAGTTGGTGGCCGTGTTGGATGCCAGTTTTAACCGTTTATCGGAGAAGTTACAAAAGGTGTTGTTGTCCTTGGTGGTGTTGCGTTGGGGGTTTGATGGGGTGACGGCGACGGCTATTTCTGGGGAAACGGTGACGGATAAGGAATTGCGGGAGTTAGGGAAACGGGGATTTTTGGCATCGGAAACCAGGGGAATTTATACGTTTTTGCCCTTGATTTTGGAGTATCTCAAGTATCGGGTGGGGGATTTAACGGGAGTCCATTTGAAGGCAATTGAATTTTATCAAAGTCGGTTTAAATCCCGTGACCAGTGGCGGACGGTGGAGGATGTGCGGGAATATTTAGAGGTGTTTTATCATTGGTGCGAGTTGGGGGAATATAAAGCAGCGTTTGATGTGATTCAGGATGAGAGTTATAGCGATAATTGTCTCGATAACTTCCTCGACTTAAGCGGTAACAACCAACTCCGTACTGAACTCTATCAGGAATTAGTCGAACATCTCACCGATAAGCAAGACTGGCGATATACGGCCTCTTTAACTTCGTTAGGCAATGCTTACTATCCCCTAGGACGCTGCGAAGATGCTATATCCTATTACCAGCAATCTCTGGAAATTCAACCAGAGATTAGGAATAGACTGTGGGTAGCCAATTCTTTAAACGGTTTAGGCATTGCTTACGATTCCCTAGGACGCTACGAAGAAGCGATATCTTATCACCAGCAATCTCTGGAAATTCAACGAGAGATTGGGAATAGAGGGGGGGTAGCTAATTCTTTAAACGGTTTAGGCAATGCTTACAAAAACCTAGGACGCTACGAAGAAGCTATATCCCATCACCAGCAATGTCTGGAAATTAAACGAGAGATTGGGGATAGAGGGGGGGTAGCTGCTTCTTTAAACGGTTTAGGCAATGCTTACAATTCCCTAGGACGCTACGAAGAAGCGATATCCTGTTACCAGCAATCTCTGGAAATTCAACGAGAGATTGGGGATAGAGACGGGATAGCTGCTTCTTTATGTAATTTAGGCAATGCTTACAATTCCCTAGGACGCAACGAAGAAGCGATATCCTATTACCAGCAATCTCTCGAAATTCAACCAGAGATTAGAAATAGACGGTGGGAAGCTAATTCGTTAAATGGTTTAGGCAATGCTTACAATTCCCTAGGACGCAACGAAGAAGCGATATCCTATTACCAGCAATCTCTGGAAATTCAACGAGAGATTGGGAATAGACAGGGGGTAGCTGCTTCTTTAGGCAATTTAGGTAATTTATATCAAAAAATAGGCAGAATCAAAGAAGGATTTGCTGCTTCTAAGCAAGCGCAATTAATTTACCAAGAATTAGATTTATCCCTTGATGCTAACCCTTTTTATCCCAATTGGATGAAAAAAATTGCTAAATTCGCCCAACGCAACAAATTTAATCTAATTTTGTGTTTTATTATGGGTGTTTTTGCCTTCCCCTTTGCCCTCGTTGGGACGATTTTGCTTATGTTCTACCGTATTATTCGCAGTCGATTCCCCCATCGTTAATCTAAAATGGGTATATAGTTTTGTGCCTCTATTACCTTACCCAATTTAAAACTAAGATTATGAAACAAGAACTTATTCAAGAACTCGAAACTACACCCGACTTTGTAATTGAGGAAGTTTATCACTTCTTGATTTTTCTGAAAACCAGAGTCAAAACCAGAAACACAACGGATTTAACCCTACCCAAACTTGATAATTCTATCCTAAATATGATCGATGAAATTATATCAGAAGTCCCTCCCGAAGAATGGGAAAAACTTCCTAAAGATTTTGCCGAAAATATTGATTATTATTTGTATGGTGTGCCCAAAGGTGAAGAATGAAAACGGTTTTTGCAGATACAGGATATTGGATTGCTTTAATTAATCCGAATGACAATTTACATTCAAAAGCCAGAGAGATAACCCAGACCCTTTATCCTCTAAAAATCATAACCAGTGAAATGGTATTTGTGGAATGTTTAAATGCTTTTTCTGATAAAGGAACATGGTTAAAGCAATCAATGATTAAATTGATACACCGTTCTAAGAACAATCCCAATATTACTGTTTATCCTCAAGATCAGGAAATGTTTATTAGTGCATTAGAGCTATATCAAAACCGTTTAGATAAATCATGGAGCTTAACAGATTGTGCCTCTTTTAATATTATGAAAAAACATAATATTTTAGAAGCCTTAGCGCACGATCAACATTTTATACAAGCTGGTTTTAATGCCTTATTGCGCTAGACTTTATTTTATCTCTCGCAGACCTGGAAAATTTACAGGATCAATAAAATGGAATCACCAACTCAACGAAACATGGTCATAACTTACACCAAAGTTAATCAAAAACAACAGAAAAACGACTTCACCTATTGGCAAAAACAACCCTATTTAGAACGCCTTGCAGCCCTAGAACAAATTCGTCAAGACTATCATCAATGGAAATATCATGCTGAACCCAGATTTCAAAGAATTTATAGAATTATTAAACAACAATAACGTGCGATATCTAGTGATTGGAGGTTATGCCGTTGCTATTCATGGTCATCCTCGTTATACTAAAGACATTGATATCTGGATTGAAATGAAACCAGATAATGCAGAAAATTTGGTAAAAGCCTTAGATGAATTTGGCTTTGGTACATTAAACTTAAAACCAGAAGACTTTCTTGAAGCCGATCAAATTATTCAATTAGGCTACCCACCAAGCCGGATTGATTTATTAACAACTCCCGATGGTGTTGATTTCCAAACCTGCTATCAAACACGCATTGAAATTACAGTTAATGATGTAATTGTAAAATTCATAGATTTGGAAAATCTTAGAAAAAACAAACTCGCATCAGGAAGAAATCAAGACCTTGCAGACCTCGAAAATTTACAAGATTAATCAAACAACAATATCCTCCAACTTGAATTACTCTTAAAAGCACAACAAAGTTGAAATGCGGTAGTTGCGCTTAAGCGCAAAAATAAGGGCTAAAGCCCAACTACTAACTGATCACCGGAATTGCTATACTGTTGGGTGCTGGGGTGCATTGGGTAAGCGGTTGATGGGAAGTTTGACAAATTTTCGGCTACTAGCCATTTGCTTATTTCGCAAATCATCAAATATAGCCTTGAGGTCATAGTTAAATGATTTTGCGTACTCCTCTCTATAATTATAAATTTCTTCTAAAATTGGATCTTTATACATTGTTATTCTCCCAGAGGATCAAGGTTAAGAAATTCGTAAGGGGTACAGATAAATGGTAGGGTATATCCTAGATTACGGCTAATTTCAGATAACTTTCTTTGGATCTGAGAATTTGCCATGTGCTTGCAGTTCCATGTTAACAGATAATTCAACCCGTAAACCGTAGCTAGGGCAATATGCAGAGCATCATTAGAGGCTTTTTCGGGTAGGTTACTCTGCTGTAGAAATTCCTGTGCGAGATCTGTGGCTTCTTCTGTAAACTCCAGAAATGTCAAAGATTGTAGTAGGGTTAAGCGTTGAGTTGCGATGATTGAGTCTCCTCTTTTGGCTTCATCTTCAACCAGTTCTGAAGTATAAAGTACCAGTGAGTTACAATACTCGTCCCACCAGTCTTGAGTAATCTTCATATTGGCTGCCACAATTAAATTATCTGTGGGGCGGGCAGTCAGGTAGCCAATAATACTGGTCTCAATGTAAACAGTTTGAATCATTCTCAAAGATTGTGGATAATTAAGTTCATCATGCCACACAAAAGAGATGTGTCAACCATCACAACGATCAAAACACCTGGTAGTAAAAAAAGGAGATATTGTTATAGCTTTTCAATTATAATTGATTACATACTTATTTCTTTGTGTCCTTGTGTCTTCGTGGTAATAATAATCCCAACCCCAAAGACACAAAGACACAAAAGTTTTCAAGTTCCTTGACTTAACCAAGCGATCGCACTTCTGATCCATTCATCGGAATTAGTTTGTTTCGCTAGACTAGAATCTTGACTAATAACTTGTAAAGCTTGCATTACTTCGGCTCCAGTATAACCCAAGGCGAGTAAGGTCATTTCAACTTCTTCTTGAATTTTTGGGGTAATATTGGAGGGAATAGATGAAAGCATTCCAGCTTGTAGTCGCCATTCCGATAGTTTGGTTTTGAGTTCTAGGGCGATGCGTTCTGCGGTTTTGCTTCCGACGCCTGGAGTTTTGGCTAAAACGCGGGTATTACCGCCGACAATTGCTTGAATTAAATCTTGAAGTCCGAGGGTATCTAAAAGGGCGATCGCTAATTGAGTTCCTATTCCACTAACGCTAATTAATTGGCGAAACAAATCCCTTTCAGCCATATTAGAAAAGCCATATAAAACTATTTGATCTTCTCGGACTTGTAAATGGGTGAAAATTTGTATCGACTCCCCAAATGCAGGTAATTCCGCTCTCATTCGAGGTAAAATTTGCACTTCATACCCGATATTATTAACATCGAGTAATAGGGTGATTCGATTTCCAGTTCCTTTTTGAAGATCGGCAACGTTCCCTTTGAGATAACCCATCATATAGAAAATTAAAATAGTTCAAAGTGTTATAATTATTATACCATTATTTTAATTAATTATGAGGATATCAACATCATGGGTAAACAATCTAAACTTAAACACAAACGACAAGATTTAAAAAACAATCCTCCTGAAGTATTACCCGTTAACGAGGATCTTGATCCGACTCATTTTGTAGAGACAATGGAAAAACAAGGTTATCAGTTAAAAACCTTCAATTCCTGTCCAAATCTTCCCGAAAAGCAGGATGGAAAGCCTCAAATTTAATGTGGGATGGGCTTTGCCCATTCTTATACTTAAGTTTTCAATTAGACAGGTAATAGGTAATAGGCAATAGGCAATAGGGAAGAAAAGACTTTACCCTATAGGTTTGCTGCATCAGCATAAGTCCTAAGCGTTATGGCGACTCCTATATAATATAGGGGATGTTGAATCATGATTAAATATCCTCCAATTTGCCTATAGATTGTCCGGCTAACCATCCTGTTGTCCAAGCACTTTGGAAGTTAAATCCTCCGGTGATCCCATCAATATCTAAGAGTTCTCCGGCTAAATATAACCCTGGACAACAACGACTTTCCATTGTTTTAAAATCAACTTCTTTTAAGTTTACACCCCCACAGGTAACAAATTCTTCTTTGAAAGCTCCTTTTCCAGTAATATTATAACTGCCTTGGGTTAACTCTTGAATCAGTTGATTTAGAGATTTATTAGAAATTTCAGACCAGCGTTTTTCCTCATCAATACCAATATAATTAACTAATTGTTTCCACAACCGACGCGGTAAATCAAAGGGACAATTAGCTGAGATTAAACGTTTGGGAAATTCTGATTTAAGGGTTAATAATTTTTCCTTTAATTGTTCGGGATGTTCTTGCGGGAGCCAATTAATTTGTAGCGGGGATTTATAACCACAATCATATAAAACTCTTGCCCCCCAAGCGGATAATTTTAGAATTGCTGGCCCACTTAATCCCCAATGGGTAATTAATAACGGCCCCATTTGTTCCAGTTTAGCTTGAGGAAGTTTAACTCGAACTGAATTAACAGAAACTCCGGCTAAATCTTGCAGCCGTTGATCTTTCAAATTAAAAGTAAATAAAGAAGGCACAGGGGGAATAATGGTATGTCCTAAAGCTTGGGCAAATCGATAACCAGAGGGGTTATTTCCCGTAGCCAACAAAACGCGATCGCTTTCTAAAATTTCTCCCGATTTCAGTTGAATTTTAAAGGGATAAGGGTTAGAATTGTTATAGGAAATACAAGCAACCGGAACTTGAGTTTTAATTCTAACTCCTGCCTGTTCTGCAACCCGAATTAAACAATTAACAATCGTCCCAGAATCATCCGTTGTCGGGAACATTCGCCCGTCGGTTTCTGTTTTTAATTGCACCCCATGACGAGTAAACCATTCAACGGTATTTTTAGCTTGAAATCGACTAAAAGCACCGCGTAACGCTTTGCTTCCTCTGGGGTAATTCTGCACAAATTGAGTAGGTTCAAAACAAGCGTGGGTGACATTACACCGTCCCCCTCCAGAAATTCTAACTTTAGCCAGGGGTTGCTGTCCGGCTTCGAGTAAAATTACATGAGTATGGGGGTGGTGAGTTGCACAAGTAATCGCCCCAAAAAAACCTGCCGCCCCGCCACCAATTACAATTACTTTGAACGGATGTATACTAGACAAATTAACCCTCTATTTTTCTAATACTTCAAAATCTTTTTTTTCGGCTTGGCAAACTGGACAAATCCAATCTTCGGAGATTTCTTCAAAAGGTGTACCTGGATCAATACCGCCATCGGGATCACCGTAGTCGGGATCGTAGGTATAGCCACAAACTGTACAAACATATTTTTTCATGGTTGGATTTTACCGATAAATTGATGATCAATATGGTACAGTTTTTTGAATGAGATTCTAACCGTTTTATGCAAAGTTTTGTGAACTGAAATTTCAATGAATACTCCCTTTCATTTTAAACTACAATTAGCTCCTTTTTTCCCTTATTTACATTCGATTTTAACTCCCAGTTTTCCCCGTTGTTTATGGAGAGGAAACTTATCTCAACCTGAAATTGCTTTAACCTTTGATGATGGGCCCCACCCAGAGTATACTTTAGAGTTATTAAAGGTTTTAGATCAGTTTCAAATTACAGCCAGTTTCTTTTGGTTAGGACAATGGGTAGAACAATATCCTGAAATTGCTCAAGCGGTTTATCAACGCGGTCATTGGATTGGGTTACATGGTTATCAACATCAATCTTTTCCTTTTTTAAGCGAAATAGAATTAAAACAAAGCTTAGAAAGAACCCAGACTGCTATTTTTAAAGCTTGCCATCTTGAACCAGAATTAATATTAGATGTTCGTCCTCCCAATGGCTTCTTTTTACCTCAAACTTTAGAGTTATTAACAAGCTGGGGATATCGCCCGGTGATGTGGAGTGTTGTACCTGAAGATTGGTTACATCCTGGGGTTAATGTCGTCACTCAGCGTGTGATCAAACAAACACAGAATGGGTCAATTATTGTCCTTCATGATGGGTATTATGGGGGAAAAGATGTCGCCAAAACGGTTCAAGAAATTATTCCTAAACTGTTAGAGCAAAACTATCGATTTGTAACGATTCCTAAATTTTGGCAGTCAGCGAAACCGATGATATGATTAGCAATGTTAGCGTTTTAATTTCAGTTTACCCAATGATATCATGGTGCTAAAACCAGAAACCGATCCCACCACAGGTCAACTTCGCTTAGTCGGAGACAATACCGCCGAAAATGTGAGATTCTTCCCCGGAGAATTGGGGGTATTTCCATTAGGTGCTTTTTTATTAGGAGGAGATGACACAGTTCGGGGTTCATCTGATCCTGAACAGATTTATGGGAATTTAGATAATGATCAACTATTTGGAGAAGGGGGAAATGATACCCTATTTGGGGGGCAAGGAAATGATCAAATTTCAGGAGATGTAGGTAATGATCTCCTGTTTGGAGAAGGGGGAAATGATCAATTTGTAGGGGTTATTAACCCTGATAATCCCTCTCAATTATTAGGTATTGAAGGAGATGATACGATTTATGCGGGGTCAGGAGATGATCAAATTCGAGAGAATCAAGGTAAGGATTTAATATTCGGAGGTCAAGGCAATGATGAATTAAGATCGGGGTTAGAAAATGATTTGGTTGAAGGCAATGATGGTAATGATTTTATTGGTGCAGAAGATGGGAATGATACGGTTTCTGGAGGGAATGGAAATGATCAGGTTCGAGGGGATATTGGGAATGATTTAGTTAGAGGAAATGCCGGAGATGATCAGGTATCAGGAGGGAGTGAAAATGATACTTTATTTGGAGGACAAGGGAATGATCAAATAACGGGAGATGCCGGAGATGATCGCCTTTCTGGGGATGAAGGAACTGATACTTTAATTGGGGGAGATGGCAAAGATATTTTTGTTTTAGATAGTCGTCAATTAGGGAGTAACCCCGAATCATCGGAGACAATTGTAGATTATAAACCCGGAGAAGATATTATTTTTTTAACGGGTGATTTAGGTTTTGAAAATTTAACCAGTAAACCCGATCCTAGAACCGAAAATAGTACAATTCTAGAATCACAATCTGGAGGAATTGTTGCTGTTTTACAAGGTATTAAACCCAATCAAATTAATCGTTCTAACTTTATTATTCCTGGGGTTGTAGAATTTAGTTCTGATCAGTTTTCTGTTAATGAAAATGGAACTCCAATTAATCCGATTACGGTTGTTAGGAATAGTGGAAATGATGGGGAAATCAGCGTTACTCTGGTTCCGGTTCGCACACCCTTAACCCCTGGGGGTAATCAAATTAATACAAATCCCATTGTTGTTAAGTTTGGAAATGGAGATAATACCCCAAAAACTATTACTATTCCAATTGTTAATGATAATGTTCCTAATTATGCTGCAAATGTTCTTTTAACCTTAGAAAACCCCACAAATTTTGCTCAACTGGGAACGCTTAATCAAGCAACTTTAGATATTATTGATGATGAAATTCCCCCTTCATCTGTAGGAACTTTAATAAATCCGATTCCTGAAACTTCTGCTCAATTTGGTTCTGCATTATCATCAGTTGGCAATAATTTTGTAGTAGTCGGTGCACCCGGTCAAACCAATAATCAAGGAATTGCCTATTTATTCAATCTCACAACTCAACAACCCACATTAACTTTTCGTAACCCTTCCCCCAGTGCTGGAAATTCAGCTTTTGGTCAATCCGTTGCGACAACTTTAGGAGATAATGTTGTTATTGGTGCGCCTCAAGATAGTAGTTTAGTGCCTAATTCCGGGGCGGTTTATGTGTTTAGTACCGCCACAGGAACGCCCTATTTACTGCTCAATAATCCCACCCCAAATATTTTTGATTTATTTGGCTATTCTGTTGCCACTTTAGGCAATAATATTATTGTCGGTGCGCCCATTGATTCCACCTTAGCACCCGCAGGAGGAACAGCCTATTTATTTGATGGAAATACGGGTCAACTGTTACAAACATTTTTCAATCCTAACCCTCAAGCTAATGATTTTTTTGGAGCTTCCGTTGCTGCGGTCGGCGGAGATAGAATATTAATTGGTGCTCCTGCCAGTTTAACCCCAGGAGGAGGACAACAACCCGGTGAAGCTTATATTTTTGATAGTGTTACTGGGCAACTTTTACAAACCTTTAAAAATCCTAAACCTGGGTTAGATAATTTTGGTTATTCCGTCGCTTGGTCAGGAATTGGTCGAGATATTTTAATCGGTGCACCCGGAGATGACCAAGGCGGAATAGACACAGGAATAGCGTTTTTATTGGATGGCATTACTGGGGCAGTTTTGCAAACCTATAATGCTCCTAAAATGGAGGATTATAATCAATTTGGTCAAGCCATAGCCTTGATAGGAAATGATGTTTTAGTCGGTTCTCCCGGCTATGGATTAGCGAATTTAGGAGGAACATTCCGCTATGAATTAAGAGCCGGAAATTTAGTCCAAACCTATTTAAGTCCCGTTACGGATAATGCCGATACAGACTTGAATTTTGGAGCATCCGTTGCCAGTGTTGCTAACCTTATACTGGTAGGAGTCCCTGGTTTAGATACAACCTTGCCTAGTGTGGGTGCTGTTAATCAATTTGTTTAAATTAGGAGTAATATGAAAAGAGAATCCTTCCTTCCCCAGTTTAAATTATTTATTGTTGTTGTTTTAGGAATTATCTTAACTCAGAAATCTTTACCTTTAATTTATCCTGTTTCAGCCCAAGATTCCACAACTTTTGAAGACATTAAAGGTCATTGGGCGCAAAACTGTATTGAGAATTTAGCTCAGAAAAATATTGTTAAAGGTTATTATGAAGATGAAACATTTCGCCCCGATGATCCTGTAAATCGGGCTGAATTTGCGGCGATGATCAGTCAAGCTTTTCCTAAACTTCCCAGAACTGAAAAAGCGATTGACTTTGTGGATGTGCCAACAGATTATTGGGCCTATAATGCGATTAGAGATGTAAATCAAAAAGGATTTATGTCAGGATATTTAGCCAGTGTTTTTAATCCTTTATTAAATATTCCCAGAGTGCAAGCGTTGGTCGCCTTAGTCAATGGTTTAGATTATAAATCGAGTCAAGTTTCCCCTCAACAATTAACCAAAATTTTTGAGGATGGCTCTGATATTCCTGAATATGCGAGAAAAGCGATCGCAACAGCAACCGAAAATTGGTTAGTCGTTAATTATCCCAATGTTCGACGATTAAACCCCAATAAACCCGCTACCCGTGCGGAAGTTGCGACTTTCATTTGTCAAGCGATTTTAGAGGATAAAAAACAAGCATTAGTTCCCACTCAATATATTGCCAGAGTCTCAATTTCTGAGGCTCCAGCAGTCCGTTCAGAGCCTAAATCTTCTCCGACAACCCCACCAGTTACGATGCAACCGCAAGGAACACCACCCATTGAATCAAGACCTGAATCCTATCCCGAAATCAAGGATTTAAAGGTGCAAAAAACAGCAAAATTAGGAGAAATTAAAGCCGAATTATTAGCAGATTCCGATAATACAATTCAATTAATGCAAATTAAAATTAGCCGAAAAGGTGATTTAGTGTCCGAAGATGTTGTGTCAATGGCAACTTTAGCAGCACCGAGGGTTAAAACCGTTAAAACCGGGAGAGTTCTTGATTTTAAAGTGTTAGATTTAGATAACGATAAAGAACCGGAAGTTTTAGTCGATGTGTTGGTCAATGAGGATAACAATTTTAACAACTATTATTCTGTGATTTATCGATATAGCCCGATTAAAAAAGAATATCGAGATTTACAAAAAAAATGGGGTTTAACTTCCTATCGACTCAATACAGAGAACGTAGAAACTCCGATTTTGATTCATTATGATCAACGATTTAGCAAACAATTTCAAGTTTATACTCCTGAACAATTACCGTTACAGATTTTTCAATATCAGTTTGGAGAATTTAAAGATGTCACTCAACAATATTCTGAATTTCTCGAAGAACATAACGCTGTTTTATTACAAGAAATCAATAAACGTCGTCGCCTCAAACAAGATTTAAAAGCAGTTTTAGCCGCTTATTTAGCCCAACATTATTTACTAGGTGAAGCAGATGCAGGATGGAAAACGGTTAAAGAAGTTTATCAAAACCCCGATAGAAACCAATTTTTTACTCAACTTCGCCAATGGTTGAAACAGACAGGATATACTGATCAAACTTGATGAAACATTTTATGATAAATTAATACTTGTCTTCAATCATTTTCAAACCATGATTAACGCTAAACTCAAACCAGACTGGGCAGGAGAAGATTTTCTGTCTAAAATTGTTAATGTTCTGATCAAAACTAAACCGCTTTACAGTTTAATGAAACTTCAAGCCAGACAAGTTATCATTAAAACTGCCGAAAAAAGTGGAATTTCTTGGCGGCAAACTTGTCAAGCTTTAGAGGTATCGGGAGCAAAAGAACTCTTAAAAAGTTTCACAAACCCTAATATTAAATACCCCAATTATTATCAAGTTCCCTTTCATGCTTATGATGAGGGAAATCTATGTTGGTTAGCCGCCTTTGAAGCCGAACCCGCAACAAAAGCGATGGGTTTGCGAGTCTGGCCAAAAGAACAAATTACCTGGGAAACCGCAGAACATCGCTTGCGTTCTAGTTTCCATGAAATCTTAGGCAAATATTGTCCTGAACGGGTGGAGAATGTGTTAGATATTGGTTGTTCTGTGGGGATGTCTACCCTACCGTTACACCGTTATTTAGTACAGAAATATGGTGATAATATTAGAACAGTAGGGTTAGATTTATCACCCTATATGTTAGCGGTGGCAAAAGTCCGAGATAAACAGGGAGAAATAGCCGAATGGAGACAGGAACTCGCTGAAAATACCAGTTTTCCCGATAATAGTTTTGACGTTATTACCTTGCAATTCCTATTGCATGAACTCCCGAACAAACCCAGTCGAGAAATCTTTCAAGAAGCTCTCAGAATTTTACGTCCGGGCGGCTGTTTGGCTATTGTCGATAATAATCCTAAATCAGAAGTAATTCAGAACTTACCTCCAGCGTTATTTATTCTGATGAAAAGTACCGAACCTTGGAGTGATGAATATTATACTTTTGATGTGGAAGAAACCTTAAAAGAGGTTGGGTTTGATTATAAAATCACCCTTCCCAGTGACCCTCGCCATCGGACAATTATTGCAATGAAACCCTAACCCGTTGTTGGGATGCGGCGCTATCTTGGTCGTCAAATAATGGTAGATGGTGCGTGCGCGTTGCTTACGCACCCTACTAATTTATTCTTTAAGTCTGTTCATACTTCAAATTAATAAAAGACCTGTGAGAATAGAAAGAATTAAAGATATTCTTGATGCCTCAAATTGTCCAATCTTCAATTACTAACCCAGCCACTTTCCCAAAATCTCGATGATTGCGAGTTAACATAGTCAATTCACGGGACAGCGCAATTGCCGCGATTCTTGCATCCATCGTTGCCAGTTGAAGCCGTTGTGACCTTAATTGCTCAAATGTCTTAGCTGCACCCGCATCGAATGAGATCAGGGGCAATACTTTAAAGTCACTAACCAGTCGCGCCATCATCTCATATCCTTTCACTATGTCATTTAGGGTACGTTCGCGATTAATATAGGCGTGACAGCCAAGCATTTGTTCGTGAAAGGTGACAATTGATACGGCAAAATCTGATAGTGAGTATTGAGCCATGCGTGTTGAAAGGTTGCTATAATCCTTCCCTGTTTGACGTTGAAGAATGCTCAGATGGTCTGTATCCAATAAATATTTCATAGCTCGTCTTCCGATTCCATTACAGACTCATCACCTTGGCGAATTGCTCGTCCTAATGCCAGTACCTCCTCAAAGGCAGGTTCATCTTTGAAAGACCCTGTAATTTGTTGTAGCCAATTAGTCGGTTGAGGATTTGCAACTTGTTTCTGCAATTCCGTAATTGCTGCTTCTACTGCTGCGATGCGTTCTTCTAAAGAGGTGTTGGTTGCCATTGGAGTTTCTCCTAATGAATTGTTTTTATCTGAAGGATAACGACACCGAAATGCTTTTTCTGTATTTAGTTTGCCATCGAACGGCATTGTATATAGCGTCGAAGCGAGTGAGAAAATCGTGAAAAGTTTGGCTAAAACCTTGAGTAGCGACGGTAGGATCTTTGTAGAAAATGAGGATGGAATGTTTTTCCCAATCTAGGAGTGAAGAGTAGATTTTGAGTTTTGTGACGTTGCGGGGTGTGCCTTCTGTGGATTTGGGGCAGTGGTGTTTTTTGACCAGTTGATAGGAAAAAATATGGGGTATGATAAAGTAGTCAGACAAGTTTAAACTTTAATTAGATCAGGGTTAAATTTATGGGAAAGGCAAAACGACGTAAGAAACTTAATCCTAATTATGGTAAGTCCACTTCTCCAAATGACATAGTAAGGATTAAAGTTGTTGATGTTGGTCGTTCCGGTAATCCTGAGTATGCTGAATATACCCAGGCACAGATTGAAGAGTTCCGCTCCACAGTCGTCACAGTGCTTACAATAAACTTGATGCCTACTTCTGGTGATTCTGTTGAGACAGTTTTAAGTGCTTCTCTTGCCTGTCATTACTGGCGCAAAGATTTAAGTTTTGCTGGTGCTGTTGAACAAGTTGCACGAGATATAAAAAGAGCTATGGGAATAGACTATTGATATGGGAAAAGCAAAACGCCTCAAGCAACTTGATCCTAAAAGCCTACCTTGATGGCAGAAAGAGATTACACATGGAACAATCAACCTGATATACTGATTAACTTAATTCAAAAAGAAACCTATGCAACCACAACAAGGATGTATTAAAAACTCCGATCTTTTATTTAAAATTGCAAAAGATGGATACCAGAAAGCAAGTCAAGGTCATGTAATTCATCGACAGAACGATGCAATAGTTGCAATTGTTTTTTCTGCTCTGGCACTTGAGGCATTTATTAATGAGTTGCTAGTCATTGCAAAGAGGGAAAAGCTGTCTGGCTCTAGTGAGGATTGGCTTGATAAGTTAATCGAGGCAATAGAGGAACCTAAATATTAGGCCATCGCTCATAATTTTTTAATAAGATAGGAGATAAAATGAGTTACTTTCTGCGTGTATTTTGCCAAGATTCCAAACTTTTAAAAACTGATAAAATTATTGATTTCATTAATCAAGGGTATTTTTTTGAGCAACTTCCTGATTTTAAAATAAAAAATACGATAGCAAATGCGGAAGAAATTAATTGGGAAACAATTACAGTTCTATATGATAGTGTCAAAAGACCTGTGAGAATTGAAAGAATTTCTGAAAAGTGCCGAACCCTGGAGTGCTAACAATTAATAGTTTCCCGTTATTATTTATAATGAGCAGTTTATGAGGCAACCCGAATCATGAAACCTAAAGTAGCGATCGCTTGTCAGGGAGGAGGCAGCCAAACTGCCTTCACTGCGGGGGTTTTCAAAGCCCTGTTTGAACAGAAAGTTCAAGATCACTTCAATATTGTTAGTTTAAGTGGTACCTCCGGGGGTGCTATTTGTGCTTTTCTCATCTGGTACGCCCTGAAAAAAGGAGATAAGATTGTTTGGAAGCGACTGATTGAGTTTTGGGAAGATAATACAGCCCAAACCCCTCAAGAAAAGTTTTTCAACGATTTTGCAATTAAGACAGTAGAATTAGCCAGCAAGGGGGTGATTCCTCAGTATAATCTTAGCCCTTCTTCCCCTCTAATTAAAACTTGGTTTTCCTTTGCTACCCAAGGTTTGCGGAGTCGGTTTACCGATTTTAAAGAATTGCTGGGAGCCCATATTAATTTCTCGGAATTAGCGAATTGGGGGCCCCAACCTGAACCCCCACTCCTGCTTTTAGGTGCTTGCAATATCCTCACCGGAAGGTTACATAAATTCAATTCATACCGAGAAGCGATTAAAGTCGAACATCTCTTGGCTTCTGCTTGCGTACCCAACCTATTTTCAGCCGTAGCAATTGAAGAAATGGCTTATTGGGATGGCTTGTTTTCTGATAATCCGCCGATTGATTCTTTGATTAAGAGTGATTTTGTCGGAATTGCCAATCTTCCCCAAGAAATTTGGGTGATTAAAATTAATCCGACGACGAGAGATCAGATTCCTGTATCAGCCGATGATATTGCCGATCGTCGCAATGAACTGGAAGGAAATATCTCTTTATTTCAAAGTCTGGGCGAAATCGAGAGTATCAACAGTCTATTTTTAAAAGGAGCATTCAAGGAAGAATTTTTAGCATCCATTGATGTTAAAGAACCGATTAAAATCCCCAAATCTTTCTCTGACGATCCTGACCGAGATTACCACATTCCTATGATTGAGATGTCTGAAAATTTAGCCAAAACCCTGAACTATGAAAGTAAACTTGATCGCTCTCCCGAAAGCATCCATCGATTGATCCAAGATGGTGAAAAACAAGGGAAAAGTTTCGTTGAAGCGAGACTGAAACAGATGGGTATTAGCTAATATGAAATCTAAAAATGAATGCTACAGAAGTGATAGGGAATAGGGAATAGGGAATAGGCACTCTGGCAATAGTCTCCACCTCCAGAACAATCATCAGTAGCAAACATTTAAGGATTTAATATAGCGCTACGCATTACAGTTAGGACACTTCTAAATCCTGAAAC
>CAITND010000257.1 GCA_903893625.1 uncultured Oscillatoriales cyanobacterium | reverse complement strand
GAAACCTGAAACCTGAAACCTGAAACCTGAAACCTGAAACCTGAAACCTGAAACCTGAAACCTGAAACCTGAAACCCGAAATCTATGACTATTGGTTATCCAAATCGAAAACGCCAGTTGCAAAAGCTGATGCAACGTTTGGGACTCCCTGATCATGTACCCATGCAATGGGAATTATTAGACTTGGCTTTAACTCACCCTACATTGTCAGCAGAAGCCAATTATGAACAATTAGAGTTTGTAGGAGATTCGGTGGTGCGGTTGGTGGCGTCTGAGTTGTTATATGAAGTTTATCCTCACTGTCCTGTGGGGGAATTTGCGGCGATTCGTTCAATTTTGGTTAGCGATCGCACCTTAGCAGAAATTGCGGATCATTACGGATTTGGTCAATTTTTACTCGCCGCCGGAAGCGCGATTCGGGACAAAGCGGGTGAAGAATCTCGTCTGGCGGACTGTTTTGAAGCGGTTTTAGCCACGTTATATCTCAGTACCCACGATTTAAGTTTAATTCGTCCTTGGTTAGATGCCCATTTTCGACAACGAGCTACAGAAATTATTCAAGATCCGGCTCGTAATAATTATAAAGCTGCCTTACAAGAATGGACGCAAAGCCATTATAAAGTTTTACCTGAATATAAAGTCCAGCAAAATCGCCAAATTCATAACGATGAACAGCGTTTTACCGCAGCAGTTTGGTTAAAAAATCGCAAACTGGGTGAAGGAACTGGACGGTCGATTAAAGCGGCGGAACAAGCGGCGGCTGAAGTGGCGTTTCTCTCGTTGTATAACCCCCATCAAACCCCTCAATTGTTATGAATCATCCGATTAATATTGCTATCTTTGGCGCAGGTCGTTGGGGAGTGCATTTAATTCGTCATTTCCATCAGCATCCTGATTCTCAAGTTGTGGCGATTGTTGATTCTAATCCCGAACGTCTACAAGCGTTAAAAGAACGGTTTCAACTTCCCGAAAATGTGATTTTAGCAACGGATGGGTCAAGGGTTTGGAATTTACCTGATTTGGATGCGGTGGCGATCGCTACCCCTGCGGTGACACATTTTTCTTTAATTTCAGATGCTCTACAACAGGGTTGTCATGTTTTTACCGAAAAACCCTTAACGCTGAGTGTTTCTGAATCGTTGCAATTGTGTGAACTAGCGCAACAAAAACAGCGTCAACTTTTTGTGGATCATACTTATTTATTTCATCCGGCTGTTGAACAGGGTAAAACTGTGATTGAAGCGGGAAAATTAGGGGAATTACGATATGGTTACGCCACTAGAACCCATTTAGAACCTGTGCGCCAAGATGTTGATGCGTTATGGGATTTAGCAATTCATGATATTGGAATTTTTAACAGTTGGTTAGGGGAAACACCCGTAAAAGTTAAAGCAACTGGAACCGTTTGGTTACAACCAAAAACGGGATTATCGGATTTAGTAACTGCGAATTTAACCTATCCCAGTGGGTTTGAAGCGTTTCTACATTTGTGTTGGTTAAATCCAGACAAACAACGTCGTTTAGCGGTTGTTGGAACTCAGGGAAGCTTAATCTTTGATGAACTACAATCAGAAGCTCCTCTTATTCTTCAACAGGGTTATTTGAACCCCGTTGATAATACTTGGAAAGCCGCCGGATTAAATCGAGAAATCATCCCCGTTGAACCTCGTGAACCCTTAGCTCAAGTTTGCGATCGCTTTCTCTATTCGATTCAAAATCATCAACCTTCCCCCATTTCATCGGGTTGGATCGGTGCAGAACTTGTTAAAATTATTTGTGCATTGAGTGAATCTTTAAAAGCAGGTGGACAACCCATAATATTAACCTAATCTTTCCCTATTCCCCATTCCCCATTCCCTATTACACTCTCAAAACAATGGCAAACAGTTAACAGTCAACAGTCAACAGTCAACACACCAGATTATGAATTTCTTAGAAAGATGGTAATCGTTTAGGTTGGTTAATCAACCGCAAAAACCGCCAATATGTCTGTCCCTCCAACCTCTAAACTAACATCTTTTCCTTTCGACCTCTATCCTCCTGAACCACTATTGGAACAGGATGACTCGTCTTTAGTTATCCTAATTTTACAGGGAGTTGAAATCGATAAATCAGAATATGCCGCGATCGCAACGGAATTGAATCGCCATCAATTCTGGGTAATTGTTCCCAACTGCTACCCCATTGGCAGAGATTATCTTTGTCCAGAGAACAATTCGGCGAATCAAGTTATTACGGCGCTGCAATATTCCGCATCTCAACCGTTTTATCAAGCTATTCAAAGA
Source organism: uncultured Oscillatoriales cyanobacterium (assembly GCA_903893625.1). Taxonomy (GTDB): domain Bacteria; phylum Cyanobacteriota; class Cyanobacteriia; order Cyanobacteriales; family Microcoleaceae; genus Planktothrix. The sequence goes on along the minus strand of CAITND010000257.1, from coordinate 12,376 downwards.
GGCGTTATCTTGTTAGGACATTCTGCGGGAGGAATGGCTGCATTGGGGACTTTAAATGATCATTCATCTGACCTATTCAGTCAGCTAATGGCGATCGCTACCTACGGGTCAAACGCACCATTTAATATTAGTCCTAGCAGTTCAATACCTGTTATGATGCTATCTGGAGAAAAGGATTCCGTCGTTTCGACCGATCTTACTAGAGCAGCATTTCAACGGATACCAATAGCAAAAACTTTCATTGAGTTGACTGGGCTAAATCACTATAGTATTAATAATTCTCCCCACCCCATGGGTGCACCGCCAGAAGAAAATCAAGCCGACCTTTCTAATCAAGACTCGGTTCGTTTTATTGCCTGTCTATTGACATCCTTTGTGCAAAGTGTTAAATCTCAAAATGAGAACTGGTTAAGTTCTCTGGATAACGATATTGTTCGTGCGATCGCCTACCATGAATCAATTTGGACAAATTAAATTTCTAATGCGATAACGATAAATTTATAGCCTATCTGGATCAATTTCTTCCGAATTGGCGTTTGTATAAAGATGAATTAAATCGTTGATTACATTAGCATTTCACTCCTGCGGTGGGACTTGATTCTATTCAGCTATAATATCAGGGTGTAGGGTGCGTAAGCGACAAGCACACGCATCATGTATCAATCCCAACACCTAATTATGAATTTCCTTGAAAGTATCAAAATGGCAACTACAACGCTATTAGCGAATAAAATGCGGAGTAGTTTAACGATGTTAGGAATTATTATTGGCAATGCCTCTGTTATTGCTATGATTGGCATTGGGGAAGGTGCTCAGAAATTTGTTAATAATCAAGTGAATTCCTTGGGGCCAAATGTTTTATTTGTGTTACCTGGAAGTCCTGAATCTCAGCGTCGTCCCGTATTTCCGCCTCAAAATTTAGTCTTAGAAGATGCAATGGCGATCGCCGAACAAGTGCCTTCTGTGGAACAAGTTTCTCCTTCTTTGAATGGCAGTGAATTAATCACTTATCGCAGTAATAATGCTTCTGCTGCTATAGTTGGAACAACACCGGAATTTTTATCGGTGCGGAATTTTGATATTGCTAAAGGTCGATTTATTACGGATTTAGACTTAAAACGCAATCAACAAGTTGTCGCATTAGGTTCAGAATTAGCTCAACAATTATTTGGGAATGAAGACCCTATTGGTAAATCAGTTCGACTGCGGAATATCAGTTTACAAGTGGTTGGGGTAATGCAGCCTAAAGGTTCAAGTTTTGGCAGTAATGAAGATATGAATGCCTTTGTTCCCTTAACAACAATGGCTAATAGAATTGTGGGGAATAACTCACCCTATGGAACTCAAGTTACGTTTATTTCGATTGCGATTGATAGTCAAGATAATATGAGAGCAGCCCAATTTCAGATTGAAAATTTATTGCGGTTACGCCATAAAATTACCGATGAAGATGATTTTACGGTTAGAAACCAAAAGGATTTAATGAATATTTTGGGAAGTATTGCTGGAGCTTTAACTATTTTATTAGCTGCAACCGCAGCCATTTCTCTATTAGTGGGCGGTATTGGAATTATGAATATTATGCTGGTTTCTGTAACGGAAAGAACGCAAGAAATCGGGTTAAGAAAAGCGATCGGAGCGACCCAATCAGATATTTTAATTCAGTTTATGATTGAATCTGTGATCCTATCCGCAGCAGGAGGTTTAATCGGAACATTAATTGGTGTGGGTGGGGTTTTAATAGTCGGTGTCTTAACTCCTTTACAAGCCGGAGTTTCTACCGTTGCTATTGTAACAGCCGTTAGCATCTCTGGCGCTATTGGATTATTTTTCGGTGTTGTTCCCGCCAAACAAGCAGCAAAACTTGACCCTATTGTGGCTTTAAGAAGTATTTAATTAGATGTTTGTTAACCGTCAATAGTCAACCGCCAACAGTCAATACTTAATTATGAAAACATCAATTTCCGCCCAAACAGAAAATCAAGATTTTCAACAAAATCCTGTTATTATTCATTTAGAAAATGTTACCAAAGTTTATGGGATGGGTGATATTCAAGTTCAGGCGTTAAAAGGTGTCACCTTAACGGTAGAACAAGGGGAATACTGCTCAATTATGGGGGCGTCGGGTTCGGGAAAATCAACGGCGATGAATATTATCGGTTGTTTGGATCGTCCCTCCGCAGGTTCCTATTATTTGGATGGGGTGAATGTGGCGAAAATGTCGGAAAATAATTTAGCCCGAATTCGCAATATAAAATTAGGGTTTGTGTTCCAACAATTCCATCTTTTACCCCAATTGAGTGCTTTAGAAAATGTAGTTTTACCGATGATGTATGCAGGAATTCCGGCGCCTGAACGTCGAGAAAGAGCAAAGCAAGCATTAGTTAGAGTCGGGTTAGAAAATCGCTTAAATAATAAACCGAATCAACTCTCAGGCGGTCAACAACAACGGGTAGCGATCGCCCGTGCTATTGTGAATCGTCCGGTCTTATTATTAGCAGATGAACCCACCGGGGCGTTAGATTCGCAAACGACTCAAGAAGTGATGGATATTTTCACAGAATTAAATACCAGTGGAATCACGGTTGTAATGGTGACTCATGAAGCCGATGTTGCCCGCCAAACTCGTCGCATTGTTTGGTTTAAAGATGGTGAAGTTATTCATTCCCATCTCACTCCCAATGATTTACACAGTGCTGTTTTTTAATAAGTTTTATGAAATCTATCCTAGAAACCGGGTTTCTGGAAGAAACCCGGTTTCTCTATTCTATGATGTTGGGATCTTGTTTTTTTTCAACAAAAGTAATCCTAACCCTAATCCCGTTAAAGCCAATACTGTACTAGGTTCAGGAACAGGCTTGAATTTCTTTTCAATGGTTGCATAAGCAGCATCCGCTATCAATTTGTGACCCTTTGTTGTGGGGTGAAAATCATCCCAGAATAAATATTCATCGGGATTACTACAGAGAAATACTGGAACTGATGTTGCAGAAAAACACTGATTTTTAACATTTGTAAGCCCATATTCATCGGGTTTATTGATCACATCTTCAAACAATTTATTAACATCAAATAGGGCAATATTAGAATTAAACAATGATTGATTTAAGTCTTTAATTTCTTGGTTGAGTAAAGTGTTATGCTCTTGAACGGTATCTTTTAAACCTGGATTACTACTACCTAAAGGAGTTTTGCTTAAATTGGGTAAATTTCCAACTAAGAAATTTCTCGCACCGACACTATATAAATTGTTGATAGCCGAAGATAAATTATTAACAACTCCCTGAGTCCCGTTAATATCCACACCCCCATAGGTATAATCATTTGCCCCCGCCAAAAGCACATACAAACCATTGGAGTCGGCGGATTTATTTTGTTGTGTATATAGATCAACTTGAGTCTGTACACCGGGTAATCCAGTCAATGCGGGATTAAAGAGATAAAAAATATTCTCTGTTCCTGAAGTTGCACCTCCAAAGGCATAATTAACACCTTCAGTTGAGGGAATTACACTGGTGTAAGGAGTTGGGTTAAGTCCTAAATCATCTGCTAAATAGTCTGTCCAAATATCGCCATTGGAGAAGTGTCCTTGAACATAGGGTGGTGGTGGAAATAAGCCCCCAGACAGATTAAAAACATTACCAGGATCACTCAGACTATCTCCAAAAATGTTAACACTGCTAAATGTTGCGGCTTGGGCAGTATTTAACCCTGTAATTGTAAATGCAATGGTTCCTCCAACAGAAACCACGAATAAGCGACTAACAGTAGAAATATTTATCATAGTAGTTTGCACCTCAGATAGCCCGATTTGATGTTCAACTTAATATTGTATTCGGTGGTTCCTCAGTAATATCACGGGGGTTTTGTAAAGTTTAGGGAGATCTATTGTAAAGTTTCGGTAAATATACAGACGGTTGACGGTTGACTGTTGGTGCGTGCGAGTCGCACTTACGCACCCGACAACCTTGGGAAAAATCCAGAGTGATTTTAGGGGTTTGATCTTCAGGGGGACATAATTGGCAAATTCAGTATTTAGGCGCTTTAATTGGGTTAAAATAGAAGTAGCGAGCGCCTCTTTTTTATCCTCCATTTCTTCAACGTCTGGTGCTAATTCCACAACCTCCGATAACACCCGATTTTGATCTATATCCTCTTTTTACCCTAACACCGAATGAGTCAATTAATTTACCCCGGTATTGTTCTGAGAAACCATTACACCATTGTCCGTGAGTTAGGACATGGGGGTTTCGGACGCACTTATTTAGCTCAAGACCAACATCGGTTTGATGAACTTTGCGTCTTAAAAGAATTTGCTCCCCAGGTACAAGGGAGTTTTGCCTTAAAAAAATCCCAGGAATTATTTGAACGGGAAGCGCAAATTCTCTATCAATTGAAACATTCTCAAATTCCTCGATTTCGAGAGTTATTTCGAGAAACAATTGATAATAAAGGTTATTTATTTTTTGTACAAGATTATGTTGAGGGTTTAAATTATCGGAGTTTACTGAATCAACGCTTACGTCAAGGGTTGCAATTTACAGAAGCAGAAATAATTCAATTATTATTTCAACTTTTACCCGTTTTGGACTACATACACTGCTATGGAGTCATTCATCGAGATATTTCTCCTGAGAATATTATTCAACATCAATCAGATGGTTTACCTATATTAATTGATTTCGGAGGCGTTAAATTAATTCAAGCCAAAGTCGAATCCGAATTAGCAGCACAACAGGGTCAAAATCCCACACCCACTTGTTTAGGAAAAGTCGGGTATGCTCCCGATGAACAAATGCGTTTAGGAAGGGTTTATCCGCACAGTGATTTATATGGATTAGCAGCAACAACGTTAGTCTTATTAACTGGAAAAGAACCCCAACAATTAATCGATCCACAAACGTTAATTTGGAATTGGAGAAAATACACAAATTTGAGTCCAGAGTTTGGAGAGATTTTAGATAAAATGTTAGCCTATCGTCAAAGCGATCGCTTTCCCTCAGCACCAGACATTATCGCCGCACTCTCAGCACTCAATTCCCCCCTAATTCAGCCTATCTCAGAACAATCTATCCCCGTCACTCAAGGAGGAGTTACTTTAACCCAAAACCAGAGTTTATCCTCGCAAACTATTCCCACTCAGGGAGGGAAATCTTCTGGTATTCCAGCGACTTTATTAGTGTTTATTTCCGTCTTAATCATGGGGGGTTTGGGATGGTTAGGAGGACATTATTGGTTAAATAATTATGCAAATCATGATTTAAACCAACTCTCTAAAACAGAAGAAAAACGAAAAGAAGTATTACTAGAAAAACGGCGTTTATTAGGAATTGATTTTGGCTTTTTTACTGTTTTAGTCAATGAAGAATTTTATACTCGCTATCCAGAACAACAGGGAAGAACTTTAACAGATAAACCCTCGGATTCAATTTGGCGGGAAAAATGGGATCAAATTGCGGGTGAATTTTTGCAACGTTTAGCTAAACTTAGTGATCAATCTCGAATGAAATTAGGAACCTATAGCCGGGATGATCTTGATTACTGGACAGCAACGGTTAATCAGTTATCGTTAAGTCGTCAATCCTTGTATGATTTAGCAGATGCCAAATTTTTCTATTTCTTTCCTGAACAATCAAAAACAGCCGATTTATTAGAGTTGCCCATAGGACAAGTTTGGCAAGCTTTTACAAATGATGTTGTTCATCAGTTACAAGCAGGATTAACTTGGGAACGGGTGGAATTCGCCTCGAAAAAAACTCGAAAAACGTTAAAAGAAACCTTGAAACCAGGAGAAGGAAAAGCCTATATTGCGCGCTTTAATAAAAATCAGGTTTTGCAGGTGCTTCTAAAGCCTTCAGAACCTTCTACTTTACTTTCTATTTATACCCCAGGTACAACACAAAGAGCACAATCTTTATTAGAAGATTCTTCAAAGAGGCTTTGGTCAGGTCGCTTACCGGATTCTGGTGATTATGAATTTGTTGTGGTGTCTGAGTCTTCTAAACCTGTTAACTATGAGTTAATCTTAGAAACTCGTTAAGGGATTTCCTATTGTTTATAGAGGTATTCAAACGTACTAAAAATTTATCCGATTCCTGTCAAAATTAAAGAGTTCTAATTTTCGAGGTTAAAATTATGAACACCAGACTCTAAAGGATATTAAACTCTATGAACAAAATAAAAGTTGGGATTTTATATTCATTAAGCGGAACAATGGCAATGAGTGCAACACCATTGTTAGAAGCAACCCTAATGGCGATCGCAGAAATTAATGCTCAGGGAGGAATTTTAGGACATGAAATTGAACCTGTAATTGAAGATGGAGCCTCGGATATTTTCGTATTTGAAAATAAAGCCAGAAAGTTACTAGAAATTGATCAAGTTGCAACAATATTTGGCTGTTGGACATCAACTGCTCGAAAAGCCGTTAAACCTTTAATGGAAGAATATAATGTTTTACTATGGTATCCCGTTCAATATGAAGGATTAGAATGTTCTCCTAATATTTTTTATACGGGTTCTTGTTTAAATCAACAAATTCAGCCTGCGGTGAATTGGTCACTCAAAAACTTAGGAAAACGATTTTATTTATTGGGTTCAGATTATGTGTTTCCTCGCACAGCGCATAAATTAATTAAATCTCTGCTCAAACAAAAAGGGGGAACCGTCGTCGGAGAACAGTATTTTCCTTTGGGAAACCGAAATTTTTCCGATATTATTGATAAGATTAAACAGTTAAAACCCGATGTTGTTTTTAATACTTTAAATGGAGATAGTAATTTTTATTTTTATCAGGCTTATCATGATGCCGGAATTCAACCGTCTGAACTCCCGATTATGGCGGTGAGTATTTCAGAATCAGAAGTTCAGAATATAGGTCAAGCGGGTGTGGGTCACTATGCCTGCTGGAGCTATTTTCAAAGTTTAAATACTCCCCATAATCAAGAATTTGTGAATAATTTTAAAGCCTTACATGGCATAGAAAGAGTAACTTCTGACCCAATTGAAGCCTCTTATTTACAAGTTTATTTGTGGAAACAATCGGTAGAAACTGCGAACAGTTTTGAAACCGATGCTGTCAGAAAAGCCGCTTATCATCAAACTTTTCATGCACCCGGAGGAGTCGTTAAAATTGAAACCAATCATCATTTATGGAAAAACTGTTATATTGGTCAAATTACTAAAAATGGACAGTTTGATATTATTTGGAAAAGTCCGAATTTAATTAAACCCTTACCCTGGTTAGGAGTCGAAGAGTTAAAGAATTTTCCTCAAGCTGATCTCGTTATTGATATGTTAGCAGAAGTATCCCAAGGCATTCAATATAGTTGTTTATTAGAAGCTAATAGCCGTCGCTTAGAATTAACGATGCAACAATTAAAAACTGAAATTGAAGAACGCCAACGGATTGAAATTACCTTAAAAGAGGTGAATCAAGAATTAAAATATATGGCAATTACAGATAGTTTAACTAAACTAGCGAATCGCTATTGGTTTAATGAATGCTTAAAATCATTATGGAATCAACATCTGGTGACAGAAACGGCTTTAGCCTTAATTTTATGCGATATTGATTACTTTAAAAATTATAATGATACCTACGGCCATCAAAAAGGAGATGACTGTTTACAAGAGGTGGCTCAAGCTATTAAGAAAGCCGTCAGAAATGGGTTTGATATTGTGGCTCGTTATGGAGGAGAAGAATTTGCTGTAATCTTACCCCATACTGCTATATTTGATGCTTCCCAAGTAGCAACTCGGATTAATATAGAAGTTCAACAACTTCAAATTCCGCATTTAACCTCTTTAACCGAGCAGTATGTTACGGTTAGTTTAGGGGTTTCTAGTCAGATTCCTACGTTAATTTCTTCCCCCGAATTGTTAATTTCTGAGTCTGATAAAGCCCTTTATAAAGCCAAAAATAACGGCAAAAATCAATGGTGTTTACATTATATCAGCGAACAGGGAACAGAAGGAAAAAGAGGAACACAAGTCTAGGTTTGCTCTATTAGTCTTTGTCAAATACCGTGTTGGCGCGACTGCTATAACTAATAGCTGATCTAATTTTATTTTAAATTAAGCCGAGCGTCGTTCTAACAGCAAGTTTTGTTCTGACTGAATCGAATTCATCCAACTCAAAAGAAAGGTTTTTAACCATTTTTCCCCCTGAATTCCATACAAGCGGTGTTTATGAAGTTGTTCGGTTAAAGATTGGCTTTCGGGTAAGGTTAATTGTTCTATTCCTCGTTCAATCCACCGTTGGATTAATTCCCCGGTTATTTCTGGGTGAAACTGAAGACCATAAGCTGTTTTTCCATAGCGAAATGCTTGGTTAGAAAAGGTTTTTCCCGTTGCTAATAATACTGCATTAGAGGGTAATTCAAAGCCTTCTTGATGCCACTGATAAACGTATTCAAGGGAGTTAAAATAATCTTGCCCTTCTAAGGTTGGAGTAATGGGAAAATAGCCAATTTCTCGAATTTCTTGAGGATGAACAGAGACTTTAGCACCTAAAACTTTCGCTAATAGTTGAGCACCTAAACAAATCCCTAAATAGGGTTTTTTTGACTCTAAAACCAGAGGAATCCAGTTAAGTTCAGTACGGATATGGGGTAAAGTATTCTCATCATTGGCACTCATTGGCCCCCCAAAAACAATCACCGCCTCATGTTTCTCTAAATGATGGGGTAAAGCATCACCCTGACTGGGAAGGCGAATATCCAGTTTATAACCATAAGAGGTTAGAATTTGTCCCACTCGTCCTGTCTGAGAGGTGGGTTGATGAATAATAACCAGAATATTTTTCATAGAGCTTGTGATTGTAATAAACCATTCAAACTAACGACAAGTCAGTTTATTATTAAACGGTAAAACGGAAAAATAATCTAGTATAGAGGGCTACTAACGAGATTTATCGGTAATCCTGTTTTTGCCAGTATAGCGGTCTTCAGTCCATAAGAAAATAGTTTTCTGAGAACAATGTTGTATTCTTTAATACATTTTTTTGGGTGTTTTATTTTTATTCGATAACAGAATTTAACTATGTTGAGGCTGCATTGTCAAAGAATTTTTAGGGTTATAATTCTAATCTTAACTAAAATCCTTCCTAAGATTGGTCAGTTATTTACAAGCATTCGTGACTATTTAAACTGACTCCATTGCGACGTTGATCTCCGGCTCCGAATAACTGTCCGTCCGATGTTCTGACTAAAGTATTAACACCCCCAAAAAACATATTTTTTTCCGGCCATAACCTGATCACATCTTGTTGAGATAAATCCAGACCCTTAACCATTTCAGAATCAAATCCTGGTTCTATATCAAAGCGATTATTTTCCCAATGAATTCGAGGATTATTAACGGCATCTTCTACGGACATTTTAAAATCAATTAAATTTAATAGCACTTGTAAAATAGCCGTTCTAATCCGATTTGAACCGCCAGAACCGAGAACAATTTCCGGTTGATGACCGTTTAATACTAAGGTAGGAGACATCATGGAGGAAATTCTCACATTTTCCGGCCATAGATGAAACCCTTGGGGATTTAAGTCTTCTTCTCCTAACATATTATTAACCATAATTCCGGTTCCAGGAATAATATATCCTGAACCTTCTCCATTAGAAGTTGTCACACTGGCGGCATTGCCTTCTTGATCCAAAACACTAATATGGGTGGTACTTCCCCATTTATTGACGGGATGAATTAACTGTTGTTGATAGCTAGACAAAGAAGCTAAAAAACTTTCAGCAATATTATCTTGATGTAAGTTAGTATCTAACCCATCTTTTCGGGCAGTATTCGTTAACTGCATTACAGTCTTTAAAAGGTTTAAATATTGAGAAGTACCAAACTGAATTTGAGTTAGATCAACATCCGATAACAATTGGAGCGCAAAGGCAATTAACGTTCCTCCAGAACTCGGAGGAGGATTGGTTAATATTGTTTTTCCTCGGTAGTTAATCTTTAAAGGTTGACGTTTAATCACTTCATAATTCTTGAGATCTTCTAATGTTAAATGTCCGCCCTGTTCTTGACAATCTCGAACTAAATGATCAGCAATTTCCCCTTGATAAAATTCTCGAATTCCACCGGAAACTAAAGCATCTAAAGTTTGGGCAAAGTGGGCCATAATTAAGCGATCGCCTGCACCGAGAATCTGACCATCAGGCGCGTAAATTTGCCGTCCTTCTGCCGTTGTTAACAAAATCGGTTGCAATAAAGTGGAGAAAGTATAAGCTTGAAAAGAGTTGATTTCAACGCCCTGTTTTGCCAAATTAATCGCAGGTTCAGCAACAATAGAAAACGGCAAACGTCCCAACGTTTCATGAACTCCCATCACCCCCGCCCAAACTCCAGGAACAGCCATCGAACCCAAACCAATATGAAATTCTTGGATTGTTGTGCCAAAATTAACGCCAACCGGATAAAAATCTAACTCCGATATCGGACGTTTATATCGCGGAGTTTGAGTAAAAAAATCAAATAAAACATTTTGATTTGTGTTAGTATGGGCTAATAAAAATCCGCCCCCTGCTAGGGACGTTAAACCCGGTTCCGTCACACAAGCTGCTAACATACAAGCCACTGCCGCATCAAAAGCATTTCCGCCAGCGCGAAACATTGCCAAACCCGCTTCAACCGTTTCTGGATGTCCTGCTGCAATCACTCCATTTGTTTTCTGCATGGTTTTCAAATTTCCCAGTTCAGCAAATTTCTAAACCTTTCAGCATACAATGAATTTAGGGCGACAAAAATTATTAATTAATCCCCTAGCAGTATTTGGGTGTGGAGCCTTCCTCAACCGCCTAGTCAAACCCTCAGTTCTCCATAAAACCCTCAACTTAAGACTTTTTAAATTTTTGATGAGGAACTTCTTACCCATAAAATAATTCAAGACAACTAAGCACTTTCACGCTACCTTGTGGCATCAGAAGATCTCGATATGATGGATTCCTTGCGTCCCTTGCGATTTATGCGTCAGCACCAGTCAGTCACCCAAGCTCTGTTACTAGGACTATTCTCTTGGGGAGCAGTTCTGTTGGGAATTGTCCCGGATTTGTCGGGAACAACAACTTCTGTATTTAACACCGTTGTTCAGGCGCAACAGTCCCCAGAATTTAGCGAAATGGAAATTCGCAGCTATGCTCGTGCGGTTTTAGGGATTGAACCTAGACGTCAAACCGCTTTTAATGAAATTCAAGCGATTATGGGGGCCGGAAAATCGATTCCCGATGTGGTTTGTAATGAAACGCGAACAATTAATCGGCTGGATAAAGCGGTTCGGAACATCGCGGTGAATTACTGCACCCAAGCTAAATCCATTATTGAAACCAACGAGTTAACTATTACTCGTTTCAATGAAATCACTCAACGTCAACAAGCTGATCCCGCTTTGCAAAAACGCATTCAAGCGGAACTCCAGCATCTACAAAACTAATCAGGGACTGAGGACAAATAGACCTCACTCCCCGGCAAGTTTCAGCTTCTGTTCTATCAGGATTTTGAGTTTATATATTGTGAACCTCCTATGAAAACTGCATTTCCCGTTCGTCAATTTCTATCTAAATCTTTAACCGTTGCTATTCTCTCCGGTTGTGGTGGCTTCCTCGGATGGAGTCAAACCCCCTCACAACCTTTTCCCCATCTGAGTTGGGGTTCGGCAGCCCAAGCTCAAGAGAGTTTTAACTATAGTGAAGACAATATTAGGAATTATGCCCGTGCTGCGTTGGCGTTGGAATCTCGACGTCATGAAGTGGCAAATGAAATTAAAAAAATTGTTGGGGATGTTCCCCGGATTATTTGTGACCAACCCACCAGTTTTAGTGCGTTACCCGGAAATGCACCTCAATTAGCCGTGAGTTACTGCGACCAAGCGAAACGTATTATTGAAGCCAAGGGATTAACAATTTCTCAGTTCAACGACATGACCCGTAGCCAACAAAATGATCCTCGTTTTAGACAACGAATTCAAGCAGAAATTTTACAACTATTACAATCGGGCGCAAATTAGGTTTGCGGTGACAACTCAAGAAACTGGGTTTCGGGCTGTTGTCTTGGCAATAAAATCAAGATATAGCAGTCGCTAAGACTGTTAGGACAATTTATCAGAAAAATGGGTTTAAAACCCCGTCCTTCTAGTTAGGCTTTATATTGGGTTGTCTATTGACATCTGATTCTGCTACCATTTACGGTAACAGGAAAGGTAAATAACCTGTCTAAAAACCTAGTTGCCTAACGGCAAAACGCTGAACCTTGACAACTGAATCTATAGGGTTCTACTGCACAGTTCTAGTTTCCTTCCAGCAGTGGGTAAAAGATTCGTGGGGGCTAGACAACCAGTTTTTTGAAACAAATTTGTTTCAAGTTAAAAAAG
>CAITND010000256.1 GCA_903893625.1 uncultured Oscillatoriales cyanobacterium | reverse complement strand
GTCGTTAGTAGTTAAACATCTTTATCGGGTTAAGGAAGTGCTGCTAACCTAACAAGCTCTTAAAACCTTGGCAAAGCTAACTTTACCCTAGAAATAGGTGTTAGGAGACAACCAGATCTCCATAGAGGGGCAACCATACCCCTCTACCCCTCCCCCCCAAACCCCCCGTGCACGGGGGGCTTGGGGGGGGAAATATAAAGCCTAACTAAAAGTTAGGGGTTTCTCCTGTTTAATCTAACACAACCTTTAACTCCATTAACCTCTGGATTTCAATCAGAAACAGTGATATTTTTACGGTTTAATTGAGATTAATCTCAAGAAATTAAGTGATAGCGATCACAGCGTCAAATAGTAAAATTGGATAGCCAAAAAACCGGGATTGTAAACTCAAGCGTGAAACAACGACTGGATACTTTATTAGTAGATCGCAATTTATGTGAGTCTCGCCAACAAGCTCAAAGGTTTATCCGGGCGGGATCAGTTTTAGTCAATCGACAGGTGATTGATAAACCGGGAACAGAAGTTAATACAGAGGCAGAAATTCAAGTTAAACAGCGAGCGCGTTTTGTCTCCAGAGGAGGAGAAAAACTCGCTAAAGCCCTGGCAGAATTTAATATTGATGTCCGCGATCGCATTTGCCTGGATGGGGGAATTTCCACGGGGGGGTTTACCGATTGTTTATTACAAGCGGGGGCGAAACAGGTTTATGGCGTTGATGTCGGTTATGGACAATGCGACTGGGGAATTAGAAATGATCCTAGAGTCCGTTTGAAAGAACGCACAAACCTACGCTATTTAACCCCTAGTCAATTGTACGGAGATTTAGCGGTTGAATTGGATACACCCACCGAACAGTATGCCGAGTTTGCGGTTGTGGATGTATCGTTTATTTCCTTAACAAAAATTCTGGCCCCGTTGTGGCAACTGTTAAAGCCGAATCGGGAAGTGGTACTGTTAGTAAAACCTCAATTTGAAGTGGGCAAAGAACGGGTGGGCAAAAAAGGCGTTGTCCGAGATTCTACGGATCAAGCCCATGCTATCTTTCAAGTAGGTTGTGCCGCCCTAACATTAGGATGGCAATATCGAGGTTTAACGTGGTCGCCGATTCAAGGCCCAGCAGGGAATATTGAGTATCTGTTGTGGTTACACCCTGAAGGTCAACCTCTTCCTTCGGAAATGGCGATCGTGCAAATCACCCAACTGGCCCAACAAAACCTGACTCATTCCCCCACTCAACCCTAAACTCATAAATCGATTTAATGAAGTTTTTCAAACTACTGAAGCGCATGACGGTTTATATTTTATGCGCCTTCATGTTTGTCTTCTGTGCAGTCGTCCTCGCGGGAGTGGCTATTGCCATCAAAGTTTTAGTCCTGAAACTCGCCCATCAATTTATTTACCCCATTTTCATCTTTGGCGATTTGCTTCGGGGTTTAGAAATTATTGATTTACTCAATATTTTGGTATTTGCAATTGTGGGTATGGGATTAGGATTAGCAACCTGTTTATTACCCACTCAAAATGCGCGAAAAATTAGTACATTTTTTCTAATTATTTTAATCCCGATTATTTTAGCAGTTCCTCAAATTGTGAAATACAATCTTTGGGTGGGGGATATTGCTCATGATGATGAAATTCCGGTTTCTCAGGCACAAACGGTTGCGGATGCCTTTCTAAAACGCCGAATTAATCAGGAGGGGGTCTTCGGTTTTTATTTATATACCGGACGATTTCCGATGATTCCCACGCGACAAGTTCAAATGCAAGAATTAGAACGTTTAGAGAAACAAGTGAACTCTAAATTTGTTCGGGTGAGTGGGATTCCCCCAACTTTAATTACACTGATTATGGGGATTTGTTTTTGGGGAATTCGGATGTTTTATTTTGCCATTGCTGTGATTACAGCGATCGCTCATTATCGAGAAGGATTGAGAATTGTCGGACAGTAATCAAAGAATTATCGCCAGTAGGGTCTGCCTTTCCAAAACAAACCAATTAAAATTCCCATAATGGTGATTTGAGATGTACTTAATAAAATCACGGGCGTGAGGATAGATTTATAGAGGAATAAAGCTGCTAATAAGCAGAGGAATAACACCCATAAACAAGTCGTATTTAGGAAAACTTTAGAAGAACGAATTTCGATTAAATAAACCGATAAAGCCCCCACACCAACACCGACACCGAATAAAATTAACAACCCCAAGGGAGGTGCATATAAAATTGCCATCATTTTTTGCAGAGCTTTTGATTGAGTAATTCCCCAAATCATCAGAATTTCTGCGATCGCAACGATTAAATAAGTCAGGGCGACACTTTGCAATAAAGATGACCAGGGTAAATTTTTTAAACGTTGTATAAAATTATTCATAATGTTAACTTTTGACTGTTGACTGTTGACTGTTAACCGACAACAAACCCCACACCCCTCTTCCTCCTGTTACCAGTTAAGCTGTTCCCTGCTATACAATCTTTGACAAGGAACTTCATTCATGTTTAGGGTTTTCAAACCTAACCCTGAAGAAAACCGAAATCTAAAATCGATAACTTGGAGAGAAGAAACCGATGGAAACATCAATTAACTGTGCAGAAGCCTGTGTCAATGGCTGTATTTTAGGGGATAAATGCCCCAATCGGGAATATATCTCAGAAACTGAAAACTTTATTAGCAATACATCCTTAGACCAACTGTTAGAAATCGCAGAAGAAGCGGTGCGGAAGAAAAGAACGCAACCTCCTACCTGGGTTTTGCCTGATTTTCCTGAATAGCTAAAGATTAATCAGTCCTAAAAATTTAAGGGATCAGAAGGGGGAAATACTCAACTCAATTCCCCCTTTTCCATTGGATATTGGGTTCAATCCTTAATTTTAGTGGCTACAATCCGAATCCGCTTATAGTCAGCCATCCAAGTCCCATTCTTGAATAATTTGGGGCGCAAATGGGTTTCGATATCAGTAATAATATGCAGTTGTTCCGATGCAGGAATTCCCTGAAAAAAGTTTCCTGCAAACATTCTCAGCCAATGCCTTAACCCTTTTTCGCCATCATTTAATGGGGTTGGACGCTCCATCAAAGTTGCCAGCTTTAACTGAAATCCTGTCGCTTCTAAAAGCATTCCATATTCAGAAATACTGGGAAAATACCAAGGATTCAGCGTTTTATTTTCCGGGTATCCTGCCGCATCTAAAGCCGCATAAATTGCCGTAATAATAGTATCGACATTCCCCTTACCGCCAAATTCTGCAACAAAACGCCCCCCTGGTTTCAATGCCCGCCAAACCCCAGCGATGACTTTTTCAGGTTGTTGAATCCAATGTAAAACCGCATTGGAGAAAACTGCATCAAACTGTTTAGTCCAGACTAAGTTCGATCCATCCGCCACCAAAAAATTGAGATTGGGGTAAGTTTGATTGGCTCGTTTAATCATGGTTGAGGCATTGTCAATTCCGATAACTTCAGCCCCAGTGTTTGTGATTTTGTAACTCAGATGACCTGTGCCACAACCGAGATCGAGGATGTGTTCTCCTGGACGGGGATCAAGCAATTCCAAGAGATCCACCGCTAAGTTAGAGACAAAGCTATGATGACTGTCGTAGAGTTTTGCATCCCAATGGGGCACAGGAGCCATAGGAGCATAGTTTACGGTCTTAGTGTTCATTAGGCAGTCAGGCAGAATTTGTTTGTCATTTTTTAGTATGCAGCATTGTGTTCATGATTTTCTAAAAGTTAAGGAAAGTTTAGACTTATTCAACAGAGGTAATTTATTCCTATTACTGCAAAGTGTGATCAAGTCCTGAGAATTGTATATCAACTTATAATAGAGGTTGTTTCACTAAGTCCCAGTAGAAATCAATACATCTTTCTGAAGATAGAGATTTCGTCAACTCCATTATTTTACTTTGATAAAAATTTTCTAAACCCTCGGAAAAACTGAAGATCCCCACTTTCATTTTACTAGGGCAAAACAGAGTTGACAAACAAAACTGAGCATGGTAGAGCTTAAGATTAAAAGATGGCGTTAAAACTTATACCCTCTAATCCCTTTCTGCGACAAGGTGAAGATAGGTTTTCGGTGTCGGGTATCGACGATCAGACATTTGAGGTGATCAAATTTAAACCGCTATCCGCTTAGGAATAAAAATGACAGATTTTTAACCTTTTATTAATCTATTATTAAATTTTTTTTAATTTTAAATTAAAACAGTTAAAGCGGAACAGTTCTAGGGTTGTGTGTCCTTAGAAGCGGATAACATTTTGTGATCAGTACAGAATGTTCTACCCTAGAACATTGGATCTGTGTATTTGTAGGAGAAGTAATTATGTCTGGTAGCGAACTCCAAGCCGATTTTTGGGTGAGTGAGTATATCACACCTTGGGATATTTATGTTCATGGAATTACCCAAGTATTAGCTTACAAAAAAACACCTTATCAAGATATGTATGTAGTCGAAACAGGTGCTTACGGAAAAGCCTTAGTTCTTGATGGTAAATGGCAATCTTGTACCGGAGATGAATTTCTTTATCACGAACCCTTAGTCCATGTCGCCTCGGTTTATCATGGTTCTCCCCAAAAGGTTGCGGTTTTAGGTGGGGGAGAAGGTGCTACGATTCGGGAAGTTTTACGCTGGAAAACTGTTGAATGTGTAGCGATGATTGACTTGGATGGGGATGTGGTAGAAGCCTGTAAACAACATCTCCCAGAAATGCACCAAAATGCCTTTGATGATCCTCGCACGCAACTGATTATTGGGGATGCGATCGACTTTTTAGATCAGACTCAGGAAAAATGGGATATTGTGATTTCGGATTTATCCGATCCCATTGAAGATGGGCCCTCATTCAAACTATTCACCAAAGAATATTTTGAAAAAATTCGTCAAATTTTAACCCCCGATGGCTATGCGGTAATTCAAGCTGGCCCCGTTTCTCCCAATGAAATGAAACTCCACGTCCGCCTGGTGAATACCCTGAAAACGGTTTTCCCCCATGTTCACTCCTATACCAGTTATATTTCGACCTACGGAAGTCCCTGGAGTTTTATTATCGTTTCGACTCAACCGATGAATACCCGTCCTGAACCGGAGACGGTGGATCAAATTTTGCAAGACCAAACCACCGGAGGGTTACGGATGTTTGATGGAACAACAATGTTGGGAATGTTACAAGTCCCTAAACATTTACGGGATGCGATCGCAGCCGAAACCGAAATTTATACCTTGGCTGAACCTCCGAAATTCTTTGGCAAAGGGGCCAATGCTTAGTCAATGATAGGAGGGAATTACGAATTACGAATTACGAATGGGGGATAGGGAATAGGGGGACACTTCCCGTTGTCCCCGGATCTCCTTTCTCCTGAATTCTATTGTTGAACTTTAACCAAAGTCCAGTACAATACACCCTGAACCCTTGACAAAATCGTTAACGGTTATGGCAAATGTTAGGCTGTTCCCTGTTCCCTGCTATCAATTCAGTGAATACCCTGAAACCCTGTGTGCTTTACTGGAACAATAGAAAAAATTCGACTAATAACCCCTTATTGGTGATGGAGGAGTCAAACCTGAATGGCAAAATCTAAATTATTGCGTCCCCATAAACTTCTTTTAGTGGCGGGATTAATGGGTCTGGGTTTTCTGGGACTCGGATGGAAACAACAGTTCGCTAAAGCTCAAAATACTGAAGTGGCGACGGGTTTAAACTGGTCAGGGGCCTCTTTCCCCGTTGAAAACTTTCAAGAATACACCTCCCCTTTTGGATATCGGGGTGAGGGTTTTCATTATGGTTTAGATTTAGCAGCACCTCAAGGCAGTTATATTCGCAACTGGTGGCAAGGGACAGTGGTAGAAGTTTGGCAAGATGGCCGTTGTGGTAACGGCATTGTGATTCAGTCCGGTCAATGGGAACATATTTATTGTCATGTTCAAGGGACTGTGGAAAAAACCAGTCAAGGGACTTATTTTATTGACCGAGAAGGTGGAATTCAACTCTGGGAAGGTCAACAAGTTCCTTCGGGGACGAGAATTGCTAGAGTCGGGATGACGGGACGGACAACAGGCCCTCACCTGCATTGGGGTTTAAAACATAGTGGCAGTTGGGTTGATCCCGCGCGTGTGTTACGCTCGATGTATAATCAACAAATTCAACAAGCTAATCGGGGATAAGTTGGCGGTTGACGGTTGACATATTTTTTCATTCCATACCCTATAAAAATGAATTTTTGTAAAAAAAATGAGTCACTCTTGATACAATAGTTAATGTGAGATTTGAAAATTTATACCCGCAGGCAGATGAAGAACGCGGCGTTTAGGTTTCTTCAAATCAAAACAACAACGGTATCCATAAATGTAGACCAGCAGCTTAGATTTCACGCTGGTCTTTTTTGTGGGAAGGGAACCGGAAGCCTATTCGGGATCACAGCGAATTTCTACCATAAAACCATCGGGGTCGTAGAAATAAATGCCACGTCCAGTGGGGCGAGTAACGGGGCCGTGATCGATAATAATAGAATGCGATCGCAATACCTCTACAGCTTGATCAAAACATTCCGGTGCAATATCAAAAGAATTGTACCATAAAAATAGCGATAATTTTCTAAATTAACAACATTTAATGCAATATGGTGAACCCGGCGCAACAATCCAGGAGATAAGACTTTTGGGGATATCGCTTGAGTAGATTCCATGAGTTTAATTAAATGCTACATTCTGAACTTTGCCGATTATTTTTTGAACGAAGAGAACGATTTTTTCAAGAATATGTCTTAAACTATGGGGAGATTGAACTGCCCAAATATTAATTCCTAAACAGGTCGTTCCTAGTAATAATAAGACATAGGTGGGAATCATCACCACACCAATCATAAACCAAGTGAAAACGTGCAGTACCATCAATCCTGAATATAAACTAGCAAATCCAGAAATTAAAAAGATTTGAGATGGGGGACGATTTAGACCGATAAAAATCAGGGTTTGTACGGTAGCCAATAAATTAAAAGGCACTAAAAAGGTACAAATTACTAAACAGTTGGCACGAGAGAAATCAGCAATTGTTGTTAAATCTATCATAATCAAAACTCTTTTTTTGGGCGGTTTGAGATCTGAAATTTAATAATTTTTCTGTTCGGGGCTTCTTCACTATAGCGTTTTTATTGAAAATGTGGGATTTTCTCTTCCTTGCGATTATCCAGAACATTCACAATTTCAATAAAATAGTAGATGAATTCAGGGATTTTTTGATTGATCTCTGTCTAAAGGCTTAACTCCTACTAATTGTTATTTCTTTTTTTTAAGGATGTTGTCCAAAAATTGGTAAACATCATTAAGAAACTACCCAGAATAATCATTAAGGCGAGTCCAACGGGGATCGCCGTTTCTAAATCAATACTTTCCATTGTCATTGCTAAATTTATTCAAGAGATACCTTAACACAGATGTTTATTCTAGGGGAAGGTGAATCTCGTGGTTTTGATTTTTGCCCTTTACCTGTTGAGTTCCCAATTTCACCGACCTTGAGCAACTTTGCCTTTCTTCTGTTACCATTAAATTTGTTACATATCTTAATCTATCAGCACAGTCCCTTAACAAAATTATACGGAGAAGGCGATGGCCGAGCAAAAAAAAGGACAATGGGATGGCGGTCGGTTTCTGAAAACCCTCGCTTATTTTGGAGTTGTTCCCTTTATTGGGAATATTAGCTGGATACAAAATCTATGGGGGGGAGGGACAAAAAAACGGCAAGAAAAACCGAATATTATATTAGTAGTTGGTGCGACGGGGGGTGTCGGAAAACGAGTTGTTCAACGCTTACAACAACAAGGAATTAAAGTACGTTGTTTGGTTCGAGATGCGAACAGAGCTAGAACACTATTAGGAAATACAGTAGAATTAATTGAAGCTGATTTGACAATTCCTAAAACCCTGAACTCTGAGATTTTTCAAGATATTACCGCGATTATTTGTTGTAGTGGAACGAAAGTACAACCCGTTGAAGGGGATACTCCCAACCGAGAAAAATATTATCAAGGAATTAAGTTTTATCTGCCGGAAGTCGTTGATGTACCGGAATTAGTCGAATATAAAGGCATTCAAAATTTAATTTATGCACTCCCTAAAATTTTGAGAAATACGGGAGAAAAAATTCTGTTTGATTTTACTCAACCTACTGAGGAAATCAAAGAAATTTGGGGTGCATTAGATGATATTGTTATGGGGGGTATTAGCGAAAGTTCGTTAAAATTAACCTCGGATAGTGCCGTGTTTACAGGATATGTTTCAACAGCGAATTCTGGGGGTTTTGTTTCGGTTAGAACTCGCAATTTTGAACCTCCTCTAAATTTATCTGATTATCAAGGAATTGAATTACGAGTTAAGGGTGATGGAAAACGATATAAATTTATTATTCGTTGTAATGATGGCTGGGATAGTATCGGTTATTGTTATTCTTTTGATACGGTTTACAATATTCCGATTACCATTCAGATTCCTTTTGATAAATTAATCCCCGTATTTCGAGCCAAAACATTACAAGAGGGAAAACCGTTTAATCCTAATCAAGTATTTTCTTTGCAGTTAATGTTGAGTAAATTTGAATATGATGGGGCGTTAAATCCTAAATTTGAACCGGGACTCTTTCAATTAGAAATTGAGTCTATTAAAGCTTATGGCGGGAACGTATTACCTCGGTTTATTCAGGTGAGTTCAGCCGGGGTCACTCGTCCGGGAAAACCGGGATTAAATTTAGAAGAAGAACCTCCGGCGGTGCGTTTAAATGAACAATTGGGGGGGATTTTAACCTGGAAATTACGGGGAGAAGATGTGATTCGTTCGAGTGGTATTCCCTATACCATTATTCGTCCCTGTGCATTAACTGAACAACCAGGCGGCGCTACTTTAATATTTGCTCAAGGGGATACAATTAAAGGACAAGTCAGCCGAGATGATATTGCTGAATTATGTATTCAAGCCTTAACTGAACCCAAAGCGTGTAACACCACGTTTGAAGTTAAAGCAGAACAAAATAATCAAGTATCAGGAAATTGGAATCAGTTATTTTCTGAGTTAAAACCCGATTAACCGTAGGGTGGGCTTTGCCCACCATTCCCCTATACTAAAATCAAATCATATTTGAAAATTAATCTGATAAGTATTTAAACTGAATCTTGAACCAGCGTCAAACCCTTTTCTATTCCCTAACTTATATGCGTGACAGCTTATGATAGGATTTTAAGGGGGTTTTGATGGGCAAAGCCCATCCTACGGAGTATGTTAAAGTTTAAACCTGTTTTAACGCCTTATTTATTTTTATTTCCAGCTTTATTGATGCTGACCTTGACGGTATTCTGGCCAGCGTTACAAGCCTTTTATTTGAGTTTGTTTAGTTACGATTTGCTTACACCCCCAGAATGGGTAGGGTTAAAAAATTTTCAACGGCTCTGGACAGATGAGGTCTTTTGGGAAACTTTAAAAAACACATTTCTGTATTTGATTATAGTCGTTCCGATTTTAGTATTTGCACCTTTAGCCTTAGCAATTTTAGTCAATCAAAAATTACGCGGAATTAATGGATTTAGAACCGCCTATTATGTTCCGGTTGTGATTTCAATGGTGGTTGCGGGTATTGCTTGGAAATGGTTATATGCAGAAAATGGGTTTTTTAATCAACTCTTGAATGCAATTTCTCTTCCGCCTATTCCTTGGTTAACCAGTCCTAATATCGCCTTATTTAGTGTGATGGCTGTCACAATTTGGAAAGGCTTAGGCTATTATATGGTCATCTATTTAGCGGGATTACAAGGAATTCCATTAGAATTGTATGAAGCCGCCAGTATTGATGGTTCCGATGGGTTTAGAAAACATTGGGATATTACCTTACCGTTGATGAAACCTTACATGGTTTTAGTCGGGGTAATTTCCGCTATTTCCTCAACGAAAGTATTTGAAGAAGTTTATATTATGACCCAAGGAGGGCCAAGGAATAGTTCTAAAACGATTGTTTACTATTTGTATGAACGAGGATTCCAACAGTTAGAATTTGGTTATGCTTGTACAATTGGGTTAATTCTATTTTTAATTGTTTTAGGATTATCGATTTTACGATTAGTGATTGAACGGTTTAGCGAAAACGTTAAAAGCAGTAATCCTTTAATGTAGGATACTGATTGTCTTAAGTTAGAAAAAGCTTAGGGGCGAAGCAGTTATCACCCCTAAAATAGAAGTAGATGTTTTTTAGGGTTAAAAATCTCGTTCCTTCTTTTTTACAATTTATTGAAATCGGCTAGAGATTTGTTATTCAGGATTACTATAGCAACGAGTTTCAATTTTGCCATCAGGATAGGTCAAATAGATTTTCTTTAAGTTAGGAAAACTACTACTTTTCAGCATTCCTTCAAAATTGGGTGTATTCACCTCTTCACCCGTTACTCCGATAGTAGCAACGAGGTTATTATCCTCACGATGAATCAGGTATTTAGAGCGTAGAATTTCGTGCTGTTTGCTAGAACAGAACCGGATTTGATATTTATAATAGATTTGCTCAAGATCGTAACAATTAGCACCCCATTTTCCTTTAAATTGTAATAATCCATTATTCAAAATCGGAGAAACAACACCCAAATCCATCATAGTAAGCCCTCTCTGAATTGCTGCATTAAACATTTGATAATACAGAGCAATATTGACCAGATTAAACTGGGCTGCATCCTGACTAACCTCATCGATTATCCCCATTTTATTAAAATAGGCAGGTGAACCCGCTAACGTAGGCCAGAGAATGTGTATTCCTCCTAAGCGTTTTCCCCCACTTTTAACAAAAATGAGCGATGAACGAGCCGCCTGAGCCTCTGTGTAAAGATATTCAAACGGATTAATCAAGGCATTAGCATCATGACGCCGTTTCATCAGTGGAACTAACATCTGGTCATAAAACTCTCGATAATCTGCCTCATTTTCCGCAAACTCGATCTCAAAACCAGCTTTCAATGCTTTTCTGATTTTACGACGTTCAGTTTCTCGCAGTTTGGGTAGCAACTCCTCTATGGTCGCTGGTAACGGTGTCATAGATTCTAGAAATATCGGTACCAGATACACCCCTTTTTTTGGAGGTTTTGCCCAAAAAAGATGGTTTGTAACAACAGCATCAATCTCCGATAATTCAGGGTAGGAGTGTTCGTGGTGTTGTCCTAATGGGTTGATTGGGCCGAGGTCTTGTTGTTGAAGATTGCTAGAATCAAAAAATATGTCATTTACCAAGTGAATTTGCTTTGCATTTCCCAAAAATAAGACTTTAATGCTGGTATCGCTGCCGGGTAAATTACCACAAAGATAGGTCGCTCGGAATAGATCTGAAGTGACTAAATCTTTGAAATAGTAGCCTAAAAACCGCAGCTTTCTTAGGGGACGAAGGACATTAGCCAGGGCCATTTTTACCTGAAATTTTTGACGCATCAGGGTATTCATTCCTCAAAATTGGGTGATGTATATTTGTGATCAGGGTTCTCATCTATGGATGATAACGGATCACAGTTTAGATTTTGGCTATAATTTTGACTAGAAACGCACCCGATGGAAAATGAGTCTGCTGTAATTGCAAGATTGATCAGAGCCTAACTGATTAATTGTATACTTCTGACCTAACCCATGACCAGTGCTAGGGCTTTTTGAGGATTGGAACCGTTCAGTCTTAAAAAAAAACAAAATTCTCAAATCTTCGGATTATTCAGGATTTGTATAGCACCAAGTTTCAATTTTACCATCAGGATAGGTTAAATAGATTTTCTTCAAGTTAGGAAAATTACTACTTTTCAGCATTGCTTCAAAATTGGGTGTATTTACCTCTTCACCCGTTACCCCCACAGTAGCAACGAGGTTATTATCCTCAATATGAATCAAATATTGAGATTGTAGAATCTCCTGCTGTTTGTTAGAACAGAACTTGATTTGATATTTATAATATGTCTGATCAACATAGTGACAGTTAGCACCCCATTTTCCCTTAAACTGTAGTAATCCATTATTCAGAATTGGAGGGACAACACCCAAATCGATCGCCGTAATTTCTCTCTGAATTGCTGCATTAAACATTTGATAATATAGAGCAATATTAACAAGATTTAACGGGACTTGCTTATCGCTGGCTTCATTGATTATTCCTATCCTATTAAAATAGGCAGGCGACCCCGTTAACTGAGGCCATAAGATTTGTAATCCTCCTAAGCGTTTGTCTCCACTTTTGACAAAAATCAGCGAAGAACGAGCAGCCTGATCTTCTGTATAAAGTTGTTCAAATGGATGAATTGAAGCATTGCTTTTGTGACGTTGTTTCACGAGTGGAAGCCACATCTGTTCATAAAACTCTCGATAGTCTGTCTCGGTTTCCCCAAACTCGATCTCGAAACCTGCTTTTAATGCTTTTCTGGTTTTGCGGCGTTCAGTCTCTGATACCTGGGATAGAAACTCCTCTATTGTTGCTGGTAAGGGTACGATCGATTCTAGGAACATTGGTACTAGATACACACCTTTTTTTGGAGGTCTTGCCCAGAGCAGATGATTTGTGACAACAACATCAATATCCGATAATTCAGGATAGGACTGTTCCTGGTGTTGTCCTAATGGGTTGATTGGGCCGAGGTCTTGTTGTTGAAAATTGCTAGAATCAAAAAATATTTTATTCACCGTGTGAATTTGGTTTGCATTGCCCAAAAACAACACTTTAATTCTGGTATCGCTTCCTGGCAAATTACCGGAGAGATAAGTAGCTCGAAATAGGTCTGAATTTACTAAGTCTTTGAGATAATACCCAAAAGACCGCAACTTCTTCAGTGGGCGAAGAGCATCAGCTAGGGCTGTTTTTAACTGAAGTTTTTGACGCATCAAGGTGTCCATTCCTAAAACTTGGGTTATGTATTTTGTGATCATGGCTCTCATCTATGGATGACAACGGATCAGATTATAGATTTTGGCCATAGTCTCGATCTGGAAACGCACCCGATGGAAAATGAGTCTGCTGTAATTGCAAGATTGATCAGAGCCTAGCTGATCAATTGTATACTCCTGACCTAATCAATGACCAGTGCTAGGGCTTTTTGATGATTTTAGCGGTTATGTCTTAAAAAAATGAAACAAAATTCTCAAATATTCGCAACATTTGTTAATTTTAAGAAACGTTCTCTTGAGGACGTAATCTTTTTTTAAAAAAAGGCTGTATTGCTTTATAGGCAATATTCTTTTACTTTTAGCTACTATGGGAATAATAAGAACCTATATTGTAATAGTGATAGAAAGTAGTAATCTGAAATATAGAGGGAAAACAAACTCTCAGTTGAGAACAAAAGTTCAGACCTAGAGAGAAAAAAACGGAACATAATCTTAAGAACTTTAAGAACCGTAAAGTTCAGGATTCAAGATTCAGAAGTTCTAAACATTCAATTAAGTATCGAGTGATTTAGAGCAAGTTAACTCAGAATGTACGGGCAAGGATAAACACATTCTGACCTAAGTTTGAACTTAAATAAACAATAAAGATTGACTGAATTCTAATAAAACAGTCATTCCAATTGGAGGAATTTAAAAATGGTTAGCGCTTATGCAACGACTGAAACAGTAAATTCAGAAGCTAAAGAAACAGCTTTTGTACTGTGGTTTGATGAAGTGGGAATTTCTGATATCCCCTCAGTGGGTGGGAAAAACGCATCCTTGGGTGAAATGATTCGAGAACTCACTTCCCAAGGTGTTAATGTTCCCAATGGATTTGCCACCACTGCTTATGCTTATCGTTATTTTATTGAGTCTGCGGGTTTAGAGAAAAAGCTGCGAGAACTATTTGCAGACCTCGACGTTGAAGATATGCCCAACTTGCGACAACGGGGTAAACAAGCCCGTTCATTAATCCTTGACACTCCGTTTCCACCCGACTTAGAAGCAGCGATTACCAGCGCTTATAAAAAACTCTGTGAACGCTACAGTACCGATGGGGATTTTTGCAACCAATTTGGTGAAGAATATAAGGAAGAATGCAAACGTTATGCCAATGATGTAGACGTTGCTGTACGTTCCTCCGCGACCGCCGAAGACTTACCCGATGCCAGTTTTGCCGGACAACAAGAAACTTACTTAAACGTTTATAGCGAAGAAGGGGTTTTAGAATCTTGCCATAAATGCTTTGCGTCTATTTTCACCGACCGGGCGATTTCCTATCGCACCATTAAAGGTTTCGATCATTTTAACGTGGCCTTATCCGTTGGTGTGCAAAAAATGGTACGGTCTGACCTCGCCAGTTCCGGGGTGATGTTCTCCATTGATACAGAAACCGGATTCAAAAATGCCGCGTTAGTGACTGGGGCCTATGGGTTAGGAGAAAACATTGTTCAAGGCACTGTTAACCCCGATGAATATTTCGTTTTCAAACCGACTTTATTACAAGGCTTCCGTCCGATTTTAGAAAAACGCTTAGGAAGCAAAGAACTGAAGATGGTCTATGACATCGGAGGTACTAAACTAACTAAAAATATCTCAGTTCCGCAATCTGAACGAGACAAATACTGTATTAACGACGACGAGATTCTGCAACTAGCGAAGTGGGCTTGTATTATTGAAAACCACTATTCGCAAGTCCGGGGTACTTATACTCCGATGGATATTGAATGGGCAAAAGATGGAATTACCGGACAATTATTTATCGTCCAAGCCCGTCCTGAAACCGTACAATCCCAGAAATCCGGTTCGGTTTTGAGAAACTTTAAACTGCTAGGCACCAGTAAGGTTCTGTCTCGCGGTCGGGCCGTGGGTGAAATGATTGGCCAAGGGAAAGCGCGGGTAATTCTGGATGTGCATAAAATTGATGAATTCCAAGCGGGTGAAGTGTTAGTCACGAATAAGACTGACCCCGACTGGGAACCAATTATGAAGAAATCCAGCGCGATTGTTACCAATGCTGGCGGACGGACGTGCCACGCTGCGATTATCGCCCGGGAGATGGGAATTCCCGCCATTGTCGGTTGCGGTGATGCCACCTCGGTAATTAAAAACGGCCAAGAAATTACCGTTTCCTCTTCTGAAGGAGAAGAAGGTCGGGTTTATGAGGGGTTAGTTCCCTTTGAAGTCCAAGAAACCATTCTCGATAATCTGCCCAAAACCCGGACAAAAATTTTAATGAACGTGGGCAACCCCGAAGAAGCCTTCGGTTTGTCTTCGATTCCTTGCGATGGTGTAGGGTTAGCGCGGCTTGAGTTTATTATTGCTAACCATATTAAAGCCCACCCGTTAGCGTTGTTGAAATTTGACCAACTCGAAGATGAGTCAGCCAAACGGGAAATCGCCGAGATGACGAAAATCTACGACCATAAACCGGACTTCTTCGTTGATAAACTGGCTCATGGTATCGGGATGATTGCGGCGGCCTTCTATCCGAATCCCGTAATTGTACGGATGTCCGACTTCAAGAGTAACGAATACGCTAACCTGTTAGGTGGCCGTCAGTTTGAACCCAAAGAAGAAAACCCGATGATTGGTTGGCGGGGCGCGTCTCGTTACTATGACCCCAACTACCGCGAAGCCTACGGGTTAGAATGTGTCGCCCTGAAACGGGTTCGGGATGAAATGGGTTTAACTAATGTTACCCCGATGATTCCCTTCTGTCGCACCCCCGAAGAAGGTCGGAAAGTGTTAGCAGAAATGGAAAAACACGGGTTGAAACGGGGCGAAAATGGTTTGGAAGTTTATGTGATGTGTGAACTTCCCAGTAACGTGATTTTCGCCGATGAATTTGCCGCCGTGTTTGACGGATTCTCGATTGGGTCTAACGATTTAACCCAATTAACGTTAGGTTTAGACCGAGATTCTGCGTTAGTTGCTCATATTTTTGATGAACGCAATGAAGCGGTGCTACGGATGGTGACAATTGCAATTAAAGCGGCTAAAAAATATGGTCGCAAGATTGGAATTTGTGGTCAAGCACCGAGTGATTATCCTGAGTTTGCCCGGTTCTTGGTGGAGTTGGGAATTGATTCAATTAGTTTGAATCCTGACTCGGTGATTAAAACTATTCTTGATATTGGCAAGATGGAAGAAGCTGGCACATTGTTAGATGAAGTTATGGACGTTGCCAAAGCCAAATAAATTCTTGTAGAGACGTTGTATACAACGTCTCTACAGGGATAGTTTGCTGAATTTTAGGATTTGATATATTAGGGTATGGCGATGCTGTACCCTTTATTTATTGGGGTGGCTGTAAATTCAGGGTTGACAGAATTTATTTTGCATACTATAATTATCATTTTAGTCTCAAAAAATGCTTAAAATTAATTCAGCAAGTCGAGTTGATACAAGGATTGGAGAAAAGTTTAATGAATTATGCTATTAACTCCCCGTTTAGATATCCAGGTGGTAAATTTTATGCCCGTAATTTAATCTTAGAATACATTCCGCATCATACCCATTATATAGAACCATTTGTAGGAGGAGGTTCCATATTTTTTGCTAAAGAAAAAATTAATAAAAATTGGTTAAATGATATTGACCAGGAATTGATTAATTGTTATTTAATCATTCGAGATCAACCTGATAATTTAATTGAAAAACTGAAAGGGGAACAAGCCATTAAAGAACGTCATACTTATTATAAAAACGTATATCAGCCTACTAATGATTTAGAAAAAGCTGTGAGATGGTTTTACTTAAATAGAACCTCATACTCTGGCATCATGAAAAGAGAAAGTTGCTATTGGGGATATGGGGATAAATATAGCATGAAGCCGGAAAACTGGCCTCGTAATATTTTGCGAACCTCTCAAAAACTTCAAAATGTTAGAATTACAAACTTTGATTTTGAAGAAGTTTTTAATCAAGTTGAAGATGGTGCATTTTTATTCATAGACCCCCCTTATTTTAACGCTCGTCAAGATAATTTTTATACCCATCACTTTACACAAGATGATCATTTTAGATTATGTGAGGCTCTTAAATTCCATAGTAAGCGACTCAAATTTTTATTGACTTATGATAATGTTTCGGAAATTCGAGAGCTTTATCAATGGGCTTCTCAAATTGATGAAAAAGAATGGAATTATACGGTAGGGAGAACAGATGATCAGAAAAAAAATCAGGATAGTCATTCTTTAAGCTCAATAAAAAAGAAAGGCAGTCGCTACAAAGGCAAAGAAATATTTATCACAAATTATGGACTAACTGAACTTAATTTCACCTATTCTTATCAACAGCTAGAATTACCCCTTTATGGCTAAAAATAACAAGTTTGTATACCTCTCAATTTTCTATAAAGGTTTGTAAAACTTGAAAACAATCTTCTATTTCAAACCAAGGAGGTAGAGGTTTACCTGTATTTAGATCAAAAACGATTTTGGGAAAATTAGGAATAAACCCACAGCTATAGGGGGTTTTACATTCTCGTCTTGTGCATTTAATATTGTTCTCAAAGACCGCTGCTAAATCATCAGACTTAGCAATATAAACTTTATCAAATATTACATCTTTTAAATTAGACTCATCTTGCAAATCTATAATATTTCTATTACTGATTTTCTCTAAAAAATCTTTGGCTTTTTCTTGAGGACACCATTCAAAATTTCCTGTTGCTTCATCTGTTTTATAAAAAGCATTAGCAATTGAGGTGACGACAATATCAAAATTATTGGGTAAATACTGATCATTATGAATCATAATGACATCAACTGGGATATTCACCTGAGCAGAAAGCTGTTTAGCTCTTTCTTGTCCTAAAGTCCGACTTCTCATGCACTTAACATCAATCTCAAAATATTGAGTTTTATCTCCTATCTTTGTTTGAACTTTTCTATATCTACCTTTAGCTGCAAGTTTGCACTCTACTCTAATATTGGTAAGGGTTTCTAAATGAGTAATAACCACATCTTGATCATGAAAACCAAATTGAGGATTTATTTTAGGTTTTACAATTTTCCATAATTGTTTATCCAGAAAGTTCTCGAATTTTGAAATGGCAGAAAATTCAAAAGATTTACCTCGAATCATGGGTAAAACTTTTGGATCTTGAAGAATTTCTGGTAAACTTTCTGGCAGGATATTGTACTTAATACAAAATTCTTCAAGATTCTTAATTAATTTATTCATTATTTATTCTTAGTAAATCAACAATACTCATATTTAAAGCTTTAGCTAATTTTTCAATATTTAATAAAGTAATGTTTTTTTCCGCTCTTTCAATCATGCCAATATATGTTCTGTGTACTCCTGCTTTTTCAGCTAGTTCTTCTTGGGATAAACCTTGTTTTAACCTAGATTTTCTAACTTGTTGACCAAATTGAACTAAAATAGGTTCTTTCATGGCTGTGAGGAACCAAATATTATTCCATACCCATTTTAAAAAAATGCTAACTAAAGTTCTACATACTATAGTTAGCAATATTGGCTATTATCAAGCATTTCCAGCCAAGCAGCCTGGAAACTGGAATTAGTGCGATCGCAACTCCTCAAACCATGAATCAATCCTTAAATATTCCTTCCCAATATGGAAAGTATTTACTTTTGCTTGCGCCGAGGAATTAAGGGAGGTTTTGCAGGTTCATAAGACTTTAATCCTCCATCTCCCGTCAGAATTTCGACTTCATAACCTGACTTTGCATAATAATCTGCAACTCGTTTAATGGTTGCATCTCCGAGGGATAATTTTTGCGTGGCTAACTGAGGAAATTCATCCGCCAGTTGTTTAATTTGTTCAGAATTCCATAACTCTGACTGTTGGGTAAATGCAGCCCAAGGGGTTTGATTATCAGCCGTTAATTTCATTAATTCTGCTAATTTTAGAGCGATTTCATATCGTAGATTAGAAGATTGGGCAATATGATTTCCCGTTTCAATAATAGAAGCTAACGGTAAAACAAACGTTGTTTTTAATTTTTCTTCCCGTTGTAAAATTTTCTCAACTTTGGCTTTATCCCAAAAATTTTCTTTTGAACCACAGGTTTCTTTACCTGGAACTCCTAACCAAACACAAAGGATAGAAGTATCAAAAATCAATACTTTTATCATAAATTCTATTCGTTATGTTTAGCTAAACTTTTTTCTAATAATCCCTGTTGGGTGATTTTTCCCAAAGATCCCGAAGCCATTAATTTCGGTAAATTTTCAATTTCATCTAAGGGAATTAACTGGCTTTCTCCCGTATCTTGATCTCGATAAGCAACCATAACAAAAGGAATAAAATCAGGGGTTAATTCATCCATTAAAGCCGGGTTATGAGTTGTGACTAAAATATCAATATTCCGTTTTTTCCCTATTTCCTTTAACATTTTTAAAAGCAAACCAGCGCGGGAAGGATGTAAACCATTATCAACTTCTTCAATCACAATTAAACTGCCTTCAGGACGAGTTAATAAAGCTGTTAAAATCGCTAAAAATCTTAATGTTCCATCGGACATTCCTCTCGCATCCACTAATAAAGGTTCGTGATTTTTACCCCATTTTTCTTCACAATATAACATGGCATCACTGCCTAATCTTCCCACAGGTTCAGCCCAAACTCGTTGTAAATCTCCTTCAGGAAGTTGGGATAAATAACCCAATAAGGTTTGCTCAATTTTTTCTTTTTCCGGTTCAGGAAGGGCGGCTAAAACTCCCGCAAGATTTGAGCCATCTTGTTCTAAAGTTTTTGATAGGGGAGAATAGTCTCTCATGTTCTGAGGAATTGGGTTAATAATAAATATTTTTTTGAGAACTTCTAAAACCGTATTTTCTGATGAGTTATTAATTCCATCATTATCATTAGATTTAAGTAATTTTATAAATTCATTAATTAATTGTATTTTAGGTTCTATTTCAGTTGTAATACTATAAATACAATCAAATTCAACTTGCTCATGTTCCTGTTTATATTCTCCACTGATAACCGCTTCTAAGGTAAACTGAGTTTCCGGTTTTCTAACTACCCATTCTAACCCTCCTCGAATTCCTGGGGTATGACTATCACCAATTAAAGCAGATTCTAAAGATTTTGCTTCGGGAATACGACTTAAAAAATCTAAAGCATCAATAATATTAGACTTGCCACTAGAATTGGTTCCAATTAAAATAGTAATTGGATCAATATATAAGGTTGCCTCTTTAAAACTTTTCCAGTTTTTTAAGTTAATTTGCTTTAGCATTAGAGTCTTTTAATTTTTTAAACCTCCCTCTTTCCTTACACTATTTTGAAAGTTGCTGTTGTATAAGTTGCTGTTGTATAAGTTGATAGGACAAAAGTTGAAAGGTTTTTTCTAAGTTCTGCTGCACTATAGCCTGATTGGGGTCAAGGTTCAATGATTTTTGATACTCGACAATTGCTTCTTGAAATCTTCCTTGACCAGTAAGTGCGGCACCCATATTATTATAAGCAAGAGCTAATTTAGGATCAAGCTCAATAGCTTTCTGACATTGTTCGATAGCTTCTGGAAATTTTTCTTGACTCGCCAGGGCATAACATAAATTATTATAAGCGGTCGCTAATTTAGGATCAAGCTCAATAGCTTTCTGGTATTTTTCGATAGCTTCTTCTAATTTTCCCTCCTGATAAAGTGCGAAGCCCTCAATATTATTGCTCTTACTTTCAAGAGGCGCACAAGCCACTAGAGAAACAGCCAATACCAACGGAAGTCGTTTCCACCGTTTCACGTTTCACCTCGGTTTTAGGATAGATATATCTAACTTATAGTGTAGCATAGTAGTTTGATGGGATCGCAACTTATCAAACAATGAATCAATCCCCTATTATTCCAATGATATTACAGAAATTAATAAAGCTGTCCAAGCACCTCACCACGATAATAACTGCTATAACTTTAGGCTTGATAACTTTTTGAGCTATAATTAAATACTAACCCAACCCTGAAATACTTTACCTATTCTCGATTATGCTTGTATTTTTTATTCATGGTGTCGCCACAAGAGATGCTTGCTACTCATCAAATTTACAACAACTGATCAAAACAGAATTTAGTCACAGGGAAGAAAAAAATCCTCATTTTTACGCTGGTTTTTGGGGTTCTGCCTTAACGGATATCGGGAAAATATGGAATGGGATTGATGAAGATTTAGCACACGCTAAAAAGAAATATTCTAAAAGTGATAGTGAAGAGTTTTTTCGATATCGATCGTTTAGAGAAGGCTTCTTTTCTCAATTTCTTGGAGATTTCTTTACCTATATGAATTCTGATAAGGGTCGAGAAATTCGTAAAATAATCGCTCAACAACTCTATAATTTTATTAAGCAAAACCCTAATGATTCTGAACTTCATATTGTTGCCCATTCCTTGGGAACTGTGATTTTATGGGATGTTTTATTTTCAGATCGATTTTCAGCGAAAGACCCCGCTTTATCGATTCGAGCTATGATTCGAGAATTGGAAAATCAGACAGATGTAAAACTTAAACATCAGGTTAATTTGAGCAGTATCACGATCATGGGTTCTCCCATTTTATTGATTAATATGATGTTAGATGTTCGTCCCGAAAAAGTTAATCAATTTGCTCATTCCTATTCTTCTGAACAGCCTTTAAGATGGCTTAATTTAATTCATGGTTCCGACTTAATGGCTTATCCTTTAAAAGCGAATTTACATCTGGCTGAAAATAGTTATCTAAAATTTGAAGATGAGTATTTATTAGAGGATGCTAACTGGGTTGAAAAAATAGCTAGAAATTTTGGTCAAAATGACTTAGCAATGGCTGTGAGTTCTAGTGATGCCCATAATAGTTATTGGAATTGTCCTCACACTGCTAGATTAATTACTAATAATATTTTGAATCAACTTGACAATGGTTTTCTACCGAGCAATGAATAACAATATTTGGAATCAGCAGAAGAACTCTATTTATCTCAAGTTAAAGGGATGATCCCTATATCTGAAGTGATGGGAATTAAACTCAATTATCATAGCTATAATATTTCAAAGGGAGATCTTTATTTAAAATTTCCTGATAAAAGTGGGAAAATTTATTTATTTGTTAATGCTATTAACGTGCATCATGTTTATGTATTAGATAGTGATGATGAACTTCAATTCGGGGGCTATGTGGGTTGGATAGATCAGGAAGGGTTAATGAAAAAACTAGAGTTAATAAAGGGTTTAATGATTAACCGTTAATTTATCTAATTGTAATGGATAACATCTCATCTGTAGTGCCAGCGTCCTCGCTGGCTAACTACACCCAGATCCTTGATAATCCTATTTTATTTTAGCAGTTTAATTCTTGTTAATTTGATTAATAGTTGATTTGATTAGTTAGCGAGCACCGGACGCATTTACTTAGCGAGCACCGGACGCATTTACTTAGCGAGCACCGGACGCTCGCACTACACTTAATCAGGACTTACGCAGTTACGCTATATGTAGCGTACTAATGAGTTAGCGATGCCGACAGGCGGCGGTACTGCCATCGCGCTCGTAACTCAAACGAGATCGCTTTAACAGGACAACCTCTTAAAGTCCCCCAATTTTGGGGGATTTAGGGGGCAAATATTGCTGCTTGAGAAATCTGTTCTAAAACTGCTGATCAATCCTTCATAACCTTAGCATCCTAAACAGTATACATTTCAAGCCATCTAGCCCCCTAGCCCCCAACATTGGGGGGAAAATAAATAATTAGGACTTTTTAGGG
>CAITND010000255.1 GCA_903893625.1 uncultured Oscillatoriales cyanobacterium | reverse complement strand
GCATCTGTTAACAAAACTTGTAATGTTGAATAACCTCTTCTGTCACTCTCCGAGAGGTCAATCTCTAGAAGCTTTATTAGTCAGTCAATACAAGCTATCCTATTACAAAAACTGGGTTGTTGTATTTGTTGTTAGAAAGAAATCTGGCGATCGCTTCCTATGCAGAATACCCGTCTCAATCGACTTGTAAATGTTGTCAATGCACAACTAGGACGATGGTTGTTGAATCCTTGGCGACGGATTTCGCTCCTAATCATTAGTTTGTTATTTGGTTTTTCCTTAGCACTGGCTATTTCTACGATAGCGGGACAGAGGGCGAGTTTAGATTTGACTGCCGCTTTAATGGTGTCTATCCTAGTAGAATGTGTCAACTGGTTAGCCTATAACCGTCCCAACCGTTGGCGACAATCCTTTTGGATAGAAAGCCTGAATGCGATCAAAATGGGTTTGAGTTATGGGTTATTTTTGTTAGCATTCATGTTAGGTTCATAAAATTAACATTTTTTTATGTTTTTGTGATTGTGTATGATAGAAATTCTGCAAGCTTGGACTCATGGACAACCTCCCGATCACAAAGATTTAGAACTTTTAGAACAGTGGGAACTGTCTGATTCTAAACCAGCGCTATTGTGGGGAATCACACCTGAAAATGTTAGGCTGAAATTACAAGGGCGATCGCATCTATTCTGTAGACTCTTTCAAGAGAATTTTGATTTTCCTCTGTTATCCCAACAGTTAGAAACCCTTTGGAAGTTTTGGCTTCCCTTTACGACCCAACTGGCTGAGTCTCGTCAACAGCTAGGTCGTCCTCTGGTTCAAGGAATATTAGGAGGACAAGGAACAGGGAAAACAACCCTAGCGAAAGTCTTAACTCGGATTTTGTCTCTTTTTCACTATGACACAATCAGCTTGTCCTTAGACGATCTCTATAAAACTTATTTAGAACGTCAACAGTTACAAAGGATTGATCCTCGTTTAATTTGGCGAGGGCCACCTGGAACCCATGATATCGAATTAGGCATTCAGGTTTTAGATCAATTACGTCAACCGTTACCCGATCAAACAATAGCAATTCCTCGTTTTGATAAGTCATTATGGCAGGGTGCAGGCGATCGCATTTCACCCGAATTTGTTACAGGAATTGATATTATTTTATTTGAAGGCTGGTTTGTGGGATGCAGACCCATTGATCCCCAAATATTTGAGGCTGCACCTGCTCCAATTATTACCCTCGCAGATCAACAATTTGCTAGGGATATGAATGAACAGTTAAAAGGGTATATTCCGTTATGGGAAAAGTTAGATCGGTTGATGATTTTAAATCCAGTCAATTATCGATTATCAAAACAATGGCGAATCGAAGCCGAACATGATATGATTACCCAGGGAAAATCAGGAATGACCGATGCAGAAATTAGTCAATTTGTTGATTATTTTTGGAAAGCCTTACATCCCGAATTATTTATCAATCCTTTAATTAAAAATCCTGAATTAGTTAACTTAATTGTAGAAATCAACCCCGATCATTCCGTTGGTAAAATTTTTTAGTAAACAGTTTAAACTGATAATGCCTGCCAGCGAGGACGCTGGCACTACAAAACTAATTACTAATTACTGTTACAAGACGCGCCATAGTAGGTCTCTACACTGATTACTGATAACTGATTACTGATAACTGATTAAGAACGTCTAATATTAAAACAACACCAGTCTTGCCGACGCCACAACGTAGCAACAACCCAACCATGTTGCTCTAAAGTATCCGCAATAGGTTTAGCTTGATCCATTAAAATACCGCTTAAAACTGCCCAAGTACTTTTCTTAGTGATCGCATCAAATTGCGGAATTAAATCAATAATAACTTCAGCTAAAATATTACAAACAATCCCATCTACAGGTTGATCCGCTACCTCAATCACCTGTTCCACACTGCCATGTTGAATAATAATTTGTTCGGGTGAAATCTGGTTTAATTCACAATTTTCTTTAGTTGCACGAGTGGCTAAAGAATCATTATCAACAGCATAAACTTTAGACGCTCCTAATAGAATTGCTCCTATGGATAAAATTCCAGAACCGCAACCAATATCTGCGATCACTGCTTGAGTGGGTTCCCCTCCTAATCGCATTTCTAATGATTCTAAACAGAGTTGGGTTGTGGCATGGGTTCCGGTTCCAAAAGCAATCCCCGGATCTAAACGTAATAATAGGCGATCGCAATGTTCTGGTAAGGTTAACCAAGCCGGATAAACCAAAAAGCGATCGCCAATGGGGGTCGGTTCCCAATATTGTTTCCAACTATTTGACCAGTCCTGTTCATCAATTAAATCCCAAGCCACAGCAGGAATGGAGATTTCTAAACAGAGCGCATCTTGACGTAATAATAACGAAAGAGCGGCTAAATCCAGCAAATGCGCTTTTTCTTCGGGTAAATAGGCCGATACTAGGCAGGAATTATTTTTAATTTGACTAGCCGTTCCCCGACAACCAAACGTTTCCATGCGCCAGAAGACGGTATCCTCTAGCATCGGATCACACAATACTTTAATTTCCCACCAACTATTAGCCATAATCATTAATCAGTTATCAGTTATCAGTCATCAGTCATCAGTTATTAGTCATCAGTCATCAGTCATCAGTTATTAGTCATCGGTGTAGAGACTGACTAATCGTGAGTTTTTTGCATCGGCTATCTGCCTGCATAAACAGCTAATCAACTGTCAACTTCTTCCACTGATAACTGTTTACTGATAACTGATAACTGATTACAGCGTTACGGTATAGGCATCACGAATGCCAGAGACTTTCATAATTTCTGCCAGTATCCCTTCGGGCAAGGGGTCATCGAGGCTTAAGACCATGACGGCTTCACCGCGCACGATTTTACGTCCGACTTGCATACTGGCAATATTGACATTAAAGCTGCCCAAAAGCGAGCCAATTTTACCAATAATCCCTGGCATATCCCGGTGAAGAGTAAATAACATATAACGGGTAGGAGGAACGTTAATCGGGAAATCATCAACACTGGTGATCCGAATTTCTTGATCCCCTAATAAAGCCCCGGTAACTGAATGATTACCTAAAGTACCTTTTGCTTCTAAAAGCAGTGATCCCGTGTAGTCCGTCACCGAAGCATCGCGGGTTTCAATCACTCGGATACCCCGTTCTTTGGCTTCAATACTGGCGTTCACATAGTTCACCCGTTCCCGTAACGCTTGGGATAGTAACCCCTTCAGAGAAGCCACAACCACCGCTTGGCTATTGGTTCCGGCTAGTTCCCCTTGCAAACGCACATCCAGGAAGTCCACCCGTCCCCCAGCTAACTGACCCACCATGTTACCCAGAGTTTCTGCCAGTTGCAGATAGGGTTTGAGTTTTTCCAAGACATCGGGATATAACCCGGGAATATTCACCGCAGAACGGGCTGGCAGGCCCAGCAACACATCCCGAATTTGTTCAGCGACATCGATCGCCACATTGACTTGAGCTTCTTCTGTAGAGGCTCCCAGGTGAGGAGTGAGAACAATTTTAGATCCCAATTCCCGCAGAGGAGAATCGGCTTCTAGGGGTTCATTTTCAAATACATCTAAGGCAGCCCCGGCTATTTGGCCAGTTAGCAGGGCATCGGCTAAGGCTGTTTCATCAATCACACCGCCTCTAGCGCAGTTAATTAGGCGGGCGGTGGGCTTCATCTTAGCGAAGACTTCCCCATTAAACAGATGATAAGTTTCTTTGGTTTTGGGGATATGCAGCGTAATATAATCGGACTCCTGAATCAAAAGATCCAAGTCCACTAACCGACAACCAATTTGATCAGCCCGTTCTTGGGAAATAAACGGATCATAGGCCAAAAGTTTCATCCCCATTGCTTTCGCCACCGCCGCAACGTGGGAACCAATTTTACCCAAACCCACAATACCCAGGGTTTTCTTATAAACTTCTACACCAACGAAGCTTTTGCGATCCCACTGTCCAGTTTTAACCGATTGGTTAGCATCGGGGACGTAGCGAGACATGGACAGCATCATCGTCAGGGCGTGTTCGGCGGCGGCAATGGTGTTCCCTTGTGGGGAATTGACCACAACAATCCCTTTGCGGGTGGCGGCGGGAACGTCCACATTATCCACACCGACACCAGCCCGACCAATAATTTTTAAGTTATTGGCGGCTTCAATCATTTCTTGGGTTACACGAGTTCCAGACCGGATCATCAAAGCGTCATACTCTGGAATAATCCGCACCAGTTCTTCTGGGGGTAAACCTAATTTGACATCCACCTGAGCGACTTGAGAGAGGATGTCTATACCAACTTGATCAATCGAATCGGATACAAGAACCTTGGGCATGATTTAGGCAAATGGGTTGCAATAGCAGGAAACGGAATACTACCCCCTGACACAATCCGCTAGGGGGATGTTCGAGAGAGTCTTCATCAGCTATTCTCTCTCCCAAATTAACGGTCTAAGTAAATACCGCAGTAGGTTATTTTAACTGTTATTGGGTCTATCCACTGAGAATCCTCGGAAAAAATTTAGCTTTGCTGGGATCTGGGGTAGGGGTGAACGGGTGTAGGCTATTGTGTACAATAACAGTGGTTAAACATCTTTATCGGGTTAAGGAAGTGCTGCTAACCTAACAAGCTCTTAAAACCTTGGCGTTCGCGTAGCGTGTGCGAAGCACTCAGCTAACTTTACCCTAGAAATAGGAGTTAGGAGGGCCACCATACCCTCCTCCCTGAAAGGGGAAATATAAAGCCTAACTAGAAGTTAGGGGTTTCTACCCATTTTT
>CAITND010000254.1 GCA_903893625.1 uncultured Oscillatoriales cyanobacterium | reverse complement strand
GCAGAAATGCGAATAGGGTAGGGCATACCCGCTCTTTAGCTTGGGGAGAATCCCACCTCTGGTTAAAGCACTGCAAGGTACTTTAATTAAGTGGTTTCGTTGAACCAAGAATCTCAGCGTCTTCAGACCTGAGAGTGTCAAAACTAGAGGAAATAGTATACAATCATTTTTAGTTGCTCCCATTTTTGATAAAAATAAAAATAACCCCTCCCTGGGTTTTAGGAAGGGGGGAATAACAGTGCCGCATCACAACAACGAAGTTATTTAGATTCAGTGAAATCGGCATCAATTACATCATCGCCACCACTCGGAGGTTTGGAACCACCTGCACTGGGGCCACCATCTTCAGGCGCACCGCCACCTGCTTGTTGATAGATACTAGAACCCACCGCAAATAAGGCTTGTTGTAAATCTGTGGTTAGGGTTTTGATCTTCTCATCATCATCTTGAGTGATGGCTTCCCGCAGTTCCTTAATCATGCCGTCAATTTTAGTCTTATCGGCTTCGGGTACTTTATCCCCCAACTCTTTGAGTTGTTTTTCCGCTTGATAAGATAACGTATCGGCTTGGTTTTTGCGTTCAATGCGTTCCCGACGTTCTTTGTCAGTGGAGGCGTTTTGTTCCGCTTCCCGCACCATCCGTTGTACTTCGTCATCCGGTAGGGTAGACGCGCCTGTAATACTGATGGACTGTTCTTTTCCAGTTCCTCGGTCTTTAGCAGTCACGTTTAAAATCCCGTTGGCGTCGATATCAAAGGTA
Organism: uncultured Oscillatoriales cyanobacterium; assembly: GCA_903893625.1. Taxonomy (GTDB): domain Bacteria; phylum Cyanobacteriota; class Cyanobacteriia; order Cyanobacteriales; family Microcoleaceae; genus Planktothrix. The sequence goes on along the minus strand of CAITND010000254.1, from coordinate 21,268 downwards.
ACTTCAATTTGAGGAACACCGCGCGGCGATGGCGGAATACCATCGAGGCGGAAGGTTCCCAAACTCTTGTTATCATTCGACATTTCCCGTTCTCCTTGGAGAACATGGATTTCAACGTTGGTTTGGCCATCAACAGCCGTTGAGAACACTTCGGATTTTTTGGTCGGGATAGTCGTGTTGCGAGGAATAATCTTGGTCATCACCCCACCGAGGGTTTCTACACCCAGGGACAGTGGTGTCACGTCTAACAGCAGAATATCCTTGACTTCACCCGATAATACCCCGGCTTGAATAGCCGCACCCAAAGCCACAACTTCATCAGGGTTAACGGTTTGGTTTGGTTCTTTACCCAGAGCATCCCGAACTAATTTTTGAATGGCGGGAATACGGGTAGAACCTCCAACTAACACCACTTCATCAATATCAGATTTGTTGAGTTTAGAATCCTTGATGGCTTTCTCAACGGGAGTCAAACAACGGTCAATTAAATCAGAACATAATTGTTCAAATTTTGCCCGTGTCAGGGTCATATCCAGATGTTTTGGCCCATCTTGGGTGGCGGTAATAAAGGGGAGGTTAATTTCCGTTTGGGTAACGCTGGAAAGTTCCTGTTTAGCTTTTTCAGACGCTTCCGTTAACCGTTGCAATGCTTGTTTATCTTTGCGGAGGTCAACCCCTTCACTTTTCTGGAATTCTTCGGCTAGATAATCGACGATTTTTTTATCGAAATCATCTCCTCCGAGGTGAGTATCTCCAGAAGTTGATAATACTTCAAATACCCCATCCCCGACTTCTAAAATTGAGACATCAAAAGTACCGCCCCCTAAGTCAAAAACTAAAATAGTTTCGTTACTTTTTTGTTCTAAACCATAGGCTAAAGAAGCGGCGGTAGGTTCGTTAATAATCCGTTTAACTTCAATTCCGGCAATTCTACCCGCGTCTTTAGTGGCTTGACGTTGGGAGTCGTTAAAATAAGCAGGAACGGTAATAACAGCTTCTTTAACGGGTTCGCCTAAATATTTACTGGCATCATCAACCAGTTTTCTGAGCACTTGGGCGGAGATTTCTTCGGGTGCAAATTGTTTATTGCGGGCAGGGCAATCTAATTTAACATTACCACTGCTATCGCGCAGCACTTTATAAGAAACTTCTTTAGATTCGTTGTTGACTTCTTCTGATTTGCGTCCGATGAACCGTTTGACCGAATAAAAGGTATTTTCGGGGTTCATCACCGACTGACGTTTGGCAATTTGACCCACGAGTTGGTCGCCATTTTTAGCAAAGGCTACAACGGAAGGTGTGGTGCGTAACCCTTCAGCATTAGCAATAACAGTGGGTTTGCCCCCTTCCATCACGGCGACGCAAGAGTTTGTGGTTCCTAAGTCAATGCCGACTACTTTTCCCATATTGTTTATTGTTCTCCAATTTACTACAAAAAAGTTAGATTCTGTTTGAGGTTAGTCGTTTTAATACGACTTCTGGACTTGGCGAGTCCAATTTCAATACAGTTTTTAAGATACGATTGCTTATCTCTATACTGGGGGCGGTTTGTCCATTCTTTGAAGGTGTGTTTACCGAACCTGTTTCGGACGGTTTGACTTCAGGTTTGGACAGTTGCCCTTTGTGGTTCACATCTACTACTGTAAGAAGTGCGATCGCTTTTGGGGTTGTGGCTAACCGTATATTTAGGGTTGTAGTTTCCGTCAAGATGGGGTTTTCTTTTGAGAACCACAAAGGCACGAAGACACAAAGAAGAGAGAATGGTTATAAATAATATCTGATAAAATCAGAATTAAGTTATATATCACTAGGGCTTAACCATGAGTCAATGTCTTAACCCAGATTGCATCCAAATTAACTCTAAAACAACAATTTTTTGTCAAAAGTGTGGTTCTAAATTACTATTAAGGGAACGATATCGGGCTTTAAAAATATTAGGACAAGGGGGGTTTGGTCGAACCTTTCTAGCGGTTGATGAAGATAAACCGTCTCAACCCTATTGTGTAATTAAACAATTTTTACCCCAAGCTCAAGGTACGAATAATCAACAAAAAGCCGGAGAACTTTTTAAACAAGAAGCCATACAATTAGAACATTTAGGCAAACATCAACAAATTCCTGAATTATTCGCCTATTTTATCCAAGATCATCGTCAATATTTAGTTCAAGAATATATTCCAGGACAAAATTTAGCTCAAGAATTAGCTAAAACCGGGGCATTTTCAGAAGCTAAAATTATTAATTTATTAGGGGATTTATTACCTGTTTTAGCCTTTATTCATAAACAACCAGTAATTCATCGAGATATTAAACCGGAAAATATTATTAGAAGACAGGGCGATAATAAGTTAGTTTTAGTGGATTTTGGAGCAGCTAAAGCAGCCACTAGAACGGCGTTAGCGGTGACAGGAACAGTTATTGGTTCGGCTGGATATGTCGCACCCGAACAAGCGGTAGGAAAAGCGATCTTTGCCAGTGATTTATATAGTTTAGGAGTAACTTGTATTCATTTATTAACGAATAAGGAACCCAATGATTTATTTAATAGTGGTTCTTTTGATTGGGTGTGGCGAAATTATTTAACGGTTAAAATCAATAATACCTTGAGTCAAGTCTTAGATAAACTCTTACAACCGGGAACTGAAAAACGCTTTCAAACTGCACAAGAAGTTTTAGAAGCATTACAATTAACGGTTAAACCGACACCCTCTTTAAAAACCGTTAGTTTTGAAACCGTAACCGTCAACTCCACCGGAAAAATTACCAACCGTAGGCAAGCCAAAGCCCAAATTTTCAGTGAAAATATCAATGGGATAATATTAGATTTAGTAATAATTCCGGCAGGAACGTTCCGCATGGGTTCCCCTCGTAATGAACTAGAACGATCAGACGATGAAGGGCCGCAGCATACTGTTAATATAGCCTCTTTTTTGATCGGTCAATATGCCGTGACTCAAGCCCAATGGCGGGCGGTAGCAGGTTTACCAAAGCGTCAGATTGATCTTAATTCCGACTCCTCCTATTTTAAAGGGAATAACTTACCTGTTGATAGTGTAACTTGGTTGGAAGCGGTAGAATTTTGCGATCGCCTCTCTCAATTTACCGGACGTACCCATCGTTTACCCAGTGAAGCGGAATGGGAATACGCCTGTCGCGCTGCAACTACCACCCCGTTTTATTTCGGTGAAACCATCACCACCGATTTAGTTAATTATGACGGCAACTCTACCTACGGTTCTGGCCCAAAAGGAGTTTACCGAGAAAAAACAACCGTTGTCGGCAGTTTTCCCCCCAACGCCTTTGGTTTATATGATATGCACGGTAATCTTTGGGAATGGTGCGCTGACCCTTGGCATGATAATTATAATAGTGCGCCGACAGATGGCAGTGTTTGGGAGTCGGGCGGAAATACGCAATACCGGGTGATTCGCGGTGGTTCGTGGTACAACATTCCCTGGGATTGTCGCAGTGCCAATCGTGGCAGGTACGAGCCGGACGGTCGGAACAGGGACTTCGGATTTCGTGTTGTTTCCCTCCCGCCTGCGTGGACTCCTTAGCCCTTTACCCTTTAGCCCTTTTGCCCTTTACCCTTCTTTCTTCTTTTCCCTTCTTTCTTTTTTTTTTTTTTTTTGAATGTAGGGGCGGGTTCACCGTGATTTTTGTTAATAATAATAAACCTAAATCAACCCGCCCGACCCCGTAATAGGAATCAATATCAACCCCATTTTGTTCACATTAAATTTTCTCTTCGTGTGCTGGCGAAAAGAAATGTTAAAAAAGGGGTTTTGTAATTCTCTCTTCTCTTAATCCTCAAAAATGGGTTGTAAGTCTAAGACAAATTCAGGTAATATTGTCTCCCCCGATAAAGTTTTAGGATTCTCTAAAATCTCAACGACTTGTTCAGGACGATAAATTTCAACTCGTCCGGTTTCTGGGATAATTAACCAGCCTAATTTTGCCCCATTTTCTAAATATTCTTGCATTTTTTTTTGAACTGTATTAAAATTATCACTAGGAGAACATAACTCCACCACAAAATCAGGACATAAGGGTGCAAATTTGCGTTTCTGTTCTAAGGTTAAACTATCCCAGCGTTCCCGTTTTACCCAAGCAGCATCCGGTGAACGATTTGCACTATTCGGAAGTTTAAACCCTGTGGAAGAATCAAAGACAACACCGAGTTTAGTCCGGCGATTCCAGATTCCTAATTGTACAATTAAATCAGCATTAATTCGACCTGTCTCACTTCCTGTCGGTGACATAATAATCAGTTCTCCCTGTGAAGTTCGTTCAAATTTTAAGTCTTGGTTATGATCGCAAAGTTGATAAAATTGCTCATCGGTCATGAGCAGAATTGAATTAAAGTTGACTGTTAAACTGGTCATCATATTCAACCTCAATAGGGATTAATCATTTAATTAGGGGCTTGAAATTGGTTGAGTAACCACTGATAAACTTGTCCTTGATTCATTCTGCGACTGCGTTGTAATGCTTCATTTAAGAGTAAAATTGATAATCCAGGTAAAACTAACGATTCTGTAATTCTTCGGCTTCCTTGATCAGCGATCGCAAAAGCAATAACCTGTACATTCTGAACATCAATAATCCAATATTCTTGGACTTTTAAATCTTCATAAATTAACCGTTTTTCGCCTTTATCATCAGGTAAAGAATGGTTAGCAACTTCAATAACTAAATTAGGAGGAGGATAGATTTCTAAATTAATAATTCCAGTTCCGATAGGGACTGCATCAGCATTTTTGCCAATATAATAAGAAACATCGGGTTGAATTTCTAAAACACCCGTTTGGCGATAAGTACAATTATCTTTCCCATTTAAGTCAATTCCTTTGATAGCAGTAAATAAGCTAATAGCAGCTATAATTAAAGTATGGTCATTGGCATGATCACTTCCAACGGGTGACATTTCAATTCTCATCTTTTGATTATAATAATAACCCTTGGCTTTGGTAAAGTTGGGTTGTTCTAAAATTTGCAGGTATTCATCCCAAGTAGCAGGTATCCAAGTATTTGTTTTAATTTGAGTTTGTAATAGTGTCATATTATCCTCCCATTTGTTCTATAAACCAATTTCCCACTTCTGTATTATCCTGTTGACGACTACGTTTTAATCCTTCCTCTAATAAAGCTATTTTAAAATTCGGTAAAATCTCAGACTCTGTAATTCGTTCACTGCCACAATTTGATAATATTTTAAACGCAATAATTTTAGCATTCTGAACATCTACAACCCAATATTCCCTAATTTCTAAATCTTCGTATAATATTCGTTTTTGCCCTAAATCATCCCCTAAAGAACTATCCCCAATTTCAATCACTAAATCTGGGGGTAGATTTTCATCTAAATTAACAATAGAACTCCCACGAGGTGCTAATTTAACTCGTTCTCCAATATAATAAGAGGCATCGGGTTGAGCTTCTCGAATTCCTGTTTTTCGATAGCTACAGTTAACGAATAATCTCATGGGAATACCGCGAAACATACCCCATAGGTTAACTAAAATAACAATTATACCATTATCATCCGCATGATTCGCCCCGACTGCTGCCATTTCAATCCTCATCTGTTGATTAAAATAATAACCCCTTGCTTTTCCAAAGTTAGGTTGTTCTAAGATTTGCAGATATTCATCCCAAGTTGCAGGTATCCAAGTATCTGTTTTAATTGGGGTTTGTAGTTGATTCATCATTATATTAATCCTCGAAAATTGGTTGTAAATCTAAGACAAATTCAGGTAATATTGTCTCCCCTGATAAGCTTTTAGGATTGTCTAAAATCTCGACTACTTGTTCAGGACGATAAATCTCAACTCGTCGGGTTTCTGGGACTATTAACCAGCCTAATTTTGCCCCATTTTCTAAATATTCTTGCATTTTTTTTTGAACTGTATTAAAATTATCACTAGGAGAACATAACTCGACCACAAAATCAGGACATAAGGGTGCAAATTTGCGTTTCTGTTCTAAGGTTAAACTATCCCAGCGTTCCCGTTTTACCCAAGCTGCATCCGGTGAACGATCAGCACCATTTGGAAGTTTAAACCCTGTGGAAGAATCAAAACTGACACCGAAGCGTTTTTGTTGATTCCAATACCAAAGTTGTGCTGTTAAACCTGCATTTTTACTTCCTGTTTCACTTCCAGTCGGTGACATAATAATCAATTCTCCCTGTGCATTTCGCTCAAACTTTACATTTTGATTATCCTCGCAAAGTTGATAAAATTGCTCATCTGTCATCAGCAGAACTGAATTAAAATTTACTGTTAAACTGGTCATCATATTCAACCTCAATAGGCGTTATTCATTTAATCTAATGCTTGAAACGAGAACTGAGTTTATGTTAGATATTCTCTTATCCTCCTTATTGAATTTAGCTGTAATTTTTCCTCAACATTCTGGAATTTCTGATTCCTCTGTTAAAGCTACCCTTGTTACCCAAGCAACCTCTGATCCGATTTTATCCGCTTTTGGAGTATCAACGAATAAACCGAAACCTCAAGACCCCATTGTTCCTCCTAATTAACAATAGTTGATCGGAGTCTGATTTTCTTAGGATTTTTTGGGGTTATTATTGAGATAGTGTAGGATGGGCTTTGCCCATCTTGGCCCATCTTGCTTTGGATTTACGGGTATTTCTCAGACTTATTTGAGGTAAAAAAATGATTTTAATTCCAGTTAATTTTTGAAGTGATTATTATTTAAACAAGAAATAGCAAAATTCCCCTCATGGGGAGTATTAAAATATCCCCAATCCATAGTACCATCCTAAAGGATTGGGTTTTCCCTTTTTTTGGGTAATTTAAGATGAATATTATTGAATTTTTTGAGTTAAGTGCCGGGAAATGGTTTTCTCAACGCACCCTACACAATTTAAAATCAGGCCAATTGCAAGCGGGTAAGTCTGATTTAATCATTGAAAGTTTACCCCAAACCGATGCTACAGTCGTTAAGCTTTGTCAACAGCATAAAATCGACCCGACAACGATTTCAGGGGGATTTCGATTAACCTGGGATGGTACAATGGAAGCAAACCCCAATCAACAAAAAGGGTCTGCTATTGTAGTTCCCATTATCAATCCTGAGCATCCCCAGCAAGGTCAATTATTACAATCTCAAGGCTCAACTACTAATCAATCCCTATTGGGAAGCTATAGTTTAGGAGAAGATGAGGTGTTAACCCTAATTACAGAATCTCCTAACTTTTATGTGGAAGAAAGGTTATGGTATTTAATGCCAAATCTTAGGCTTCGGACTAGCATAGTTAAAAATAGTACGGGACTAACTCAAGCTTCCTTTTGTTCGGAAATTCGCATGGGAATTAAATCTTGACATCCTCCCCGCCGTGAACGGGCGGGGATTCCCTCTATATAATGTATTATAGAAATCAGGGAATACCAAGTTTTAAAGACAATTGTGAATAAGTATTTAATTCCCAAGGAGGTAAATAAGATAAACAAGTAAACACTAACTCACCTGCTGTAATTTTAGTTAGTGATCTAGCCACATTAAATAAGGGGGTAACATCAGCCACCCCCTTTAAGATTACAAATTAGTGATCGAATTAGTAATCGAAATCGCCGCCCATACCAGCACCCGCCGGAGCATTATCTTTGGGTTCCGGTTTGTCAACAACAATACACTCAGTTGTTAACACCATTCCCGCGATCGAAGCCGCGTTTTGCAGTGCAGAACGGGTAACTTTTGCCGGGTCAACAATACCCGCTTCAAACATATCAACAAATTCGTTAGAAGCTGCGTTGTAACCGACGTTAAAGTCTTTTTCTTTAACTCGTTCAGCCACAACAGCACCATTAACACCCGCGTTTTCAGCGATCCGTTTCAGAGGCGCGGACAACGCACGGGAAACGATCAACGCTCCTGTTAAAGCTTCGTGGGTCAGGTTAGCATTCGCCCATTCTTCCAGTTGAGGAGCTAAATGAGCCAATGTTGTACCGCCACCGGGAACGATCCCTTCTTCAACAGCCGCTTTTGTGGCGTTGATGGCATCTTCCAGACGCAGTTTGCGGTCTTTCATTTCAGTTTCGGTGGCCGCACCGACTTTGATCACAGCCACGCCACCTGCTAATTTAGCCAAGCGTTCTTGCAGTTTTTCACGGTCGTAGGAAGACTCGGTTTCTTCCATTTGACGGCGAATTTGCTCACAACGGTTTTTAACAGGAACTTCATTGCCTTCGGCAACGATAGTGGTGTTATCTTTGGTCAGGGTGATGCGACGGGCTTTACCGAGCATATCCAGCTTGGCGTTTTCCAGTTTCAGACCTGCATCTTCGGTGATCAGTTGGCCACCTGTTAACACGGCGATATCTTCTAACATGGCTTTACGGCGATCGCCAAACCCAGGCGCTTTAACCGCAGCTACATTCAGAACACCGCGCAGACGGTTAACCACCAGAGTTGCTAAAGCTTCTTTTTCAATATCTTCAGCAATAATCACCAGAGGACGACCAGAACGGGCCACTTGCTCCAGAACAGGCACTAAGTCTTGTACTAAAGTGATTTTTTTATCGGTAATTAACAGATAGGGTTCTTCCAGAACTGCTTCCATCCGTTCGGTATCGGTAGCGAAATAGGGGGAAATATAGCCTTTATCAAAGCGCATCCCTTCGGTGATTTCTAATTCGGTGGTCATGGATTTTCCTTCTTCCAAGGAAATCACGCCTTCTTTACCGACTTTATCCATCGCCGAAGCAATCATTTTACCGACTTCTTCGTCGTTTCCGGCAGAAATTGAACCGACCTGAGCGATCGCTTTGGAATCTTCCACTTGGCGAGCGTGTTCGGCAATTTTTTCAACTAAAAAGGTAGTAGCTTTATCAATACCGCGTTTGAGTTCAATGGGGTTGGCGCCCGCAGCCACGTTCCGCAGACCTTCTTTGACCATCGCGTGAGCTAGAACCGTTGCAGTGGTGGTTCCATCTCCGGCGGCATCGTTGGTTCTCGAAGCGGCTTGACGAATTAGGGCAACGCCAGTATTCTCAACGTTATCTTCTAGTTCAATTTCTTTAGCAATGGTGACGCCATCATTCACGATTTGAGGCGCACCAAATTTTTTTTCTAATACAACGTTGCGACCTTTGGGGCCGAGAGTAACAGCAACGGACTCCGCCAGGATGTCCATACCGCGCTCTAATGCACGACGAGCATTTTCGTTGTAGATAATACGTTTAGCCATAGGTGTTGTGTTCTGATTTTAGGTTGATAGTACAAACGAATTATGAAAGATAGGGGTTTTAACCATTCAGATCGGATAACAACGGTGTGGTGTACGATCCAAAGGGTTGAAAACACGAATTAGCTAACGATGGCTAAGATATCTTTTTCTGCTAACAGAACGAATTCCTCGCTGCCGAGTTTGACATCAGTGCCAGCGTATTTGGAATAGAGAACTTTATCACCAACTTTGACTTCTAATTCGGAGCGAGAACCATCATCATTGCGTTTGCCAGGGCCAACAGCGATAACTTCGCCCACTTGGGGTTTTTCTTTGGCGGTGTCAGGTAGTAAAATTCCACCTGCGGTTTTTTCTTCAGACGCACTCACTTTAACGAAAACGCGCTCACCTAAAGGTTTAACGGTTGATACGCTTAGAGATACAGCAGCCATTCATGAGCCTCCACTTTACAGCAATATTGGGAACGAGAGTTTGGTCACTTCCTTTGAGGAATTCACGTTAGCACTCTCGACTCCTGAGTGCTAATGTAACGAAAATACCCCACCCATTGCAACAGCCTAATTTGTACGGGTTCCCGAACAGAGGGCAGGGGGAGTAGGGGGAGTAGGGGAGGCAGGGGGAGTAGGGGGAGCGTTCTCGCTCCCTAAGAGTCAACCATCAACCGTCAACCGTCAACTACTAACACCCCTGTTTCTGCGGTCTCCTATTTTTTACCCTCTGGTGGTGGACAGTTGGGGTGAATGCCACCTTGAGCGCAAATATATTGAATTTGGTTATCATCCAAATTAATCGCGTTGCTAAAATTTACCTGTTTGAGACGGTTAGATTGGGATGGATCTTCTGATGTTGCAATAAATTGATCCGGTTTATTTTGTTGAGAAGAAACAAAGATTGCGCCTTTAAAATTTGTTCCGTCTAATTTTGCTCCTTGAAAATTGACTAAACTTAAATTCGTATTTTTTAAATTGGCATCTTGCAATTGAGCATTTTTAAAGCTAGAACCTGTGAGTTTAGCCGAAGTAAAGTCTGCTTCTTGTAAATTGGCTCCGGCAAAATCAACAGCAGATACATCAGTATTTTTGAAGTTAGCTTGTCTTAAATTGCTCGATTTGAAATTAGCACCTGGGGCTTTTGCTTCACTGAAACGAGCGGTTTTCAAATTCGCATTAGAGAAATTAGCACTTGCTAATTCTGCTCCTGTGAATTTGGCATCAGTTAGATTAGCCTCTTGTAAATTTGATCCTAATAATTGAGCCTCGCTGAAATTAGCCCCGGTTAAATCCGATGACGATAAATTGGCTTTATTGAGATTTGCCTTTAAAAAATTACTGTATTTTAACAGGGTATTACTCAAGAAAGCCCCCGTTAAATCAGCCTCCGTTAAATCAGCCCCACTTAAGTCTGAAACCCAATCATCAAAGGTTTCAAGTCGTCCATCTTCCCCTGCACTAGCAAACTGACTATTTTTTAAACTAGCTTTAGTAAGGTTAGTATTTCTAAAGTTAATACCGGATAAATCCGTTTGTTCTAAAACCAACGTAAATTGAACAGGTGGGGTTGTATTTTGTCCTAAATCCATCCGACTTAAATCGGTATTATGAACAAATCCTCCATAGACTTTAAGGATTTTAGCGATCGCCCTTTGAGTTGCTTGTTGTCGCCGTCCTGTTAACTGTTTTTCTTGATTTTCTGCTCCAAATTGCATCGAATCTAAATCATTTTTCAAAGCTTGATTTAATCGTCTTAAATGAGGTAATGCTTGGGGGCCTGTACTTACTAAAGCTTGTTGGGTGACATCAATTAATACCGGGTTTTCTTCCTGAGCTAATAAATCTACTAATAAGGGAATTGCACGGGGATCTTTAATCGCGCCTAATGCTAAAATTGCCCCTCGTTTTTGGACTACATCCGTAGAAGCATTGGGGGATAATTTACTGACTAAAGCCAGAAAAACTTCATTATCCTGTTGTTGAAATTCTCGACGGTTCGCTTGATTTTGAATATAAATTTGAGTCCCCACAAACGTTCCTAATACCGCCGCCAAACTGGCACTACTAACAATAATTAGGGTTAAACCCGGATGTTGACGCATCCACGCCCATAAATTAAACTCCAGTTTTGGCGTTTCTGGGGTAATAACAATGGCATGAACAGCATCATCTTCCTTGATCCAATCATAATTGGTAAAGGGGTTAAACACGAGGATAGGCATAGCTTCCTGTACGGAAGTTCCTGCTAATAAATCATGTCCAGTCCGACCTTGAAATCGTTTAGCAATCAGAGCATCTCCTAGTAACGTTACACCGGATAAAGCCCCTAAAATTAATAAATTCGGATAGGCACCCGTCACTTGCCAAAGGCCATAAGCGATTCCCAAGGTCATCCCCCAACGCCCAATAAATTCCCGACTGATAGCCCGTTTCCATCCAGGAGGAGAACCATTAGGATTGATCACCTGCACCCCAAACCACAATTTGGGCAAGGTTTGGCCCCGTTTGGCTAAGAGATAGAGTTGCCATCCCCCCACCATAAGAGGCAGAAGTAACGCACCCGACCAGAATAGATTCGTTAATGGGGCGACTTTGGGACTGCGATCGCGCACCGGAATTCCCAAAGTTGCCGCAACGGTTTGGGATGTTACCCGCACAACAGGATTGAGGGGAACAGGTTGAGAACTGCGGTTAGAGACGACACCGAGGGTAAAGGGAATTAACCCACTCACCGCCACTAAGGAAACTTCCGCAACAAATGCCCCCCAACGACGCACCCAAAAGGGCAATGGCTTAGAGGGGACATCTGGCCAAGATGAAGGAGATTGAGATTGAGATTGATCCGTGTCTCTACCTAAAGTAGGGCTTGTCATAGTTCAAAATTCCCTGATAGGAGTCGTTAAGATTAACAAAATCGAGAAAAATTAAATAATTAATATGCTACAGCGAGTTTATTTAATTCTGAACCCAAGTGCAAGCCTCAAACCCACAGGATGATCAATTAGGTTGAAACTCCTAAGTTGAGAGCAGATCTAGGGAAGCAGATGTAGGGCAATGGGCAAACCAACCTTGAATGCAAACAAAAAAACCAAAAGTTTTTTTAGTCGCCGGAGGGCATTCGGAGACTGAAAACGGACGTGGAGATTGTGTAAGACCTAAACACTTAGGCATTGATCAATGAAACGTCAACCCCATTCAGCGACCCTTGTGGCGTGGTGAGGAATCCACTCGCCTTTAGGCAGTGGAGGATGTCAATTAATATCACCGATTATTCCCTCTATCCTAAAAGAATAGAGGGTTTTAAACCCATTTTCCGATAAAACGCTTCTGAAATAGATCCAACGTCATCCAAATCGATAGCCAAACCCACGAACTGTAATAATATATTCGGGTTTGCTCGGATCTCGCTCTATTTTTTCTCGTAACCAGCGAATATGAACATCAACGGTTTTACTATCTCCAATAAAATCTGGCCCCCAGATGATGTCTAATAATTGTTCTCGTGACCAAACTCGCCGGGGATAACTCAGGAAGAGTTCCAACAACCGAAACTGTTTAGGAGAAAGCTTGATCTCTTCCCCCCGAAGCAGCACTCGACATTCTTCTTGGTATAGGATAACTTCTTTATATTGCAGCATGACGGGTGCTGGGAATTGACCTAAACGTTGACGACGCATTAACGCCCGACAACGTGCTATAAACTCCCGAATTCCAAAGGGTTTTGTTAAATAATCATCGGCTCCTGCTTCTAAATAAAAAGCGGAATTATTCGCGCTTTCGCGTAAGCCAATAATTAAAATTGGAACAGAATTCCCTTGATGTCGTAACATACGACACAGATCTAACCCATTAATAGAGTCCATAATTAATAGATTAAAGGGAAATTCTCCCACAGGAGAAGTCGGGTTTTGGATTAGGGGAAGAGCATCTCGTCCCTCTAAAGCTACCGCGACGCGATAACCCTGTTCTTCCAACGCTAGGGAAAGCATCTCCCGCCAAGTTTGTTCGTTTTCCAAGAGTAATATCTGACCATTTTGTCTTAAGTCGGAACGGGAAGAACTCGTGCTTAGTTCAGGGGAAAGCATAAAAAAATTTTGTTGTGGGTTGGATTAGAAGAGGTTGTTGAAACTAGCTCGTGTTGCTATCAACAATTCGACATTTTGAGGAGTTAGCCGAGTTTCAACCATCCAACGTAAATATGTTCTCCGTTACGAATTCCTTCACAGAGGGACTCCCGATATGGAACTTCTACAGCAAACCCAACCCCGGACTTGGTTGGCGGGTCGTCAGACTCATCCTGATTTGGCTTCGATTCTAGGTTTTTAAGCATTGTTCACGCTCAATTTGCCTGGTAGTTTGGAATCTGATTAATGGAGATGGCATTCATGGTATTAGGAGAAGGTTAACACAAGGTAAAGCCAGGGTAATCTTTAGGTTAAATTATTCTAATCTGATTAAAACTTTGAAACGATCGCCTTTTGATATACTGATAGGCTAATTCCCAAAATTGCCATTGCTCAGTCTTCGCCTCTGAAGAGATGGCTCAAATCGCTACATTGACATCCTCCCGACACCAACGCTTCGCTAATGGTGCGGGATTCCCAAGACTCACGACTTGGGTTTCTGCTTCCGTCCCTTTCGGGTTTTCGCACCCGCCGGAACAGATTTACTCTGTTCCGGTCTTACGGTCGCTCCACAGACTGAAACGGCAAGTCCGGCCGCCAAAATGTTATTTGCTGCATTAAGATCTCGGTCATGGTGTGTCCTACAATTAGGACAATCCCATTCCCTGATATTCAATGGCAATTTATCTAAAATATGTCCACAGTTTCCACAACGTTTAGAACTCGGAAACCATCGGTCTATTTTAATTAATTTTCGCCCGTACCACTCAGCTTTATATGTTAACTGACGGACAAATTCTGCCCAATTAGCATCACTAATTGCTCTAGCTAATTTAGGATTTTTGATCAGATTTCCCACTGCTAAATCCTCAACAACTATCGTTTGATTTTCTCGAATTAGTTGAGTTGTTAGCTTGTGAGTATAATCCCGTCTACAATCGGCAATTTGGGCGTGGATTCGGGCTACTTTTTTTCTAGCTTTCTCTCTATTCTTTGAACATGAGGTTTTCCGACTTAAGGATTTTTGAGCAAGTCGCAGTTTTTTATGCAACTGATTAAAGTGTTTGGGGTTGGCAACCTTAACCCCGTCAGATGTTGTAAATAGACTAGAAATTCCCAAATCTATTCCCACATTTTTATCAGTTGGCTCCAAATTATTATCTGTTGGGTCATCAATTCTTAAGGAGACAAACCATCTTCCACTAGGGTCTAGTTTAACTGTTATAGTTGATGGTTGACATCCAGAAGGGAGTTGACGACTCCACCGAATAGGTAAAGATTGTTGGCATTTAGCTAGATAGACTTTACCGTTTTTATAGGTGAATGCGGATTTAGTAAATTCTGCACTACCCCCATGACGTTTCTTTTTAAAGTTCGGATATTTAGCCCGACCTGCAAAGAAGTTGGTAAAAGCGGTTTGCAGATGCCTTAATCCCTGTTGCAGAGGAACTGAACTAACATCATTGAGAAAGTCCAGTTCTTCTTCTTTTTTCCATTCAGTTAACAGGAAAGACGTTTGAGAATAGCCCACTCGTTCTTGGCGTTCATACCAAGATTGGGTTCGTTCTGCTAATGCTTTGTTATAGATTAGTCGAACACACCCCAATGTTCTCCTCAACAAGTCTTCTTGTTCAGGAGTTGGATAGAATCGGTAACGGTAGGCTTTTTCTGTCATGTTTTACATTCTAACACAAAATCTGTAATTTGTTTTTTGGGGTCGCAATTCATCCCGACACCAACGTTCCTTATGGTGCGGGATGAATTGCGACCATTTTTGATAAAATCGAATGGCGAGGAGGTTCAGGCTGTAAGGAGGATGACAGGGGGAGAGTTGATGGAGATTGCCCAGATTGCATCTGGGCTTGAATTTCTTGCAACCAAGACTGTGATCGCTTAAGCTGGTCTTGAATCTGTTGTAATTGAGAAGAAGGCAATGGCATAAATTCCTGTAAAATTCAAAACAGGTATACAGAGGTTCAAATTGGATTGAAACAATCAGGCAGTGATTCCCATGGCAATCTCTAACGGTTTTGTTCCTGGTTTCAACTTTCCTTAAGTATCCCTAATCTTCTGATTAAATCATAGAACTAATTGAGAATTTTGGTATGAGTGTTAGCTATTTTGAGACAGGCAACCAACAGTTAAGAACAGGTAAGTTTGAGGACGCGATCGTTACCTACGAAAAAGCGATACAGGAAAACTCTCAATCCCCTTGGTGTTACTATAACTTGGGGGAAGCTTTTTTCCAACAAGGACATTTAGACAACGCGATCGCAGCTTACCAAAAAGCCATTAACCTCAATCCCAACTCCCCTTGGTTCTATGATCGCTTAGGCAGTGTCAAAATGCAAGTGGGGCATTCAAAGGAAGCTATTAGTTGCTTTCAAAAAGCGATTACTCTTGATGCTAGTTTTTATGAATTTTACACGAATTTGGGCATGGCTCTGACTCAAGAAGGCAATATTTCAGAAGCGATTTCTTACTTTCACAAGGCATTAGAACTTCAACCCAATCAGGGGGAAATCTATTACAATCTTGGACAGGCTTTCACACAACAGCACCAAGCGCAAGAAGCGATCGCTGCTTACCATCAAGCCTTACAGATTAACCCCTATTGGTCTGAATGTTATTTAGAATTAGCTAAACTTCAACAGCAATTGGGTCAAGCTGATCAAGCACTCAAGAATTATCATCGCGCTTGTCAATTGAATCCTAATTTAATCGAAGCTTACCAGAATTTACGAGCAATCTTAGAACAGCAGGAACAATGGCAGGAAATCATTAAACTCTCTCGTCGGTGTTGTCAGGTTAATGCTAATTCATCGGAATCTTATTATTATTTGGGAACGGCATTAATTCACCAACAAGAATGGCAAGAAGCTATAATTGCTTGGCGTCGAGCTTGTGAACTTAATCCTAATTTTACCGAAGCTTATCAACAGTTAGGAAAAGCTTTAGCTCAACAAAATGAATGGGAAGAAGCTGTAACGGTTTATCGGCGTTCTGTTGAACTTAATCCTGATTCTGTTGAATCTCAACAAGGTTTAGCTCAAGCATTGGTTCAAGTTTACAATTGGGAAGAAGCCATTACAGTTTATCGTCAAGCTTGTCATTTAGAACCTACCTCGGCTGAATTATATGATGAATTAGCACAGGCTTTAGCGCAATTTTATCAATGGGAAGAAGCGATCGCAACCTATCGCCAAGCCTTAGAATTGAATCCCACAAATCACAGTACAATTCAATTTCGCCTACAACAAATTTTAGACAAACAACATCAATTTGAAGAAGCGATCGCCTCCTATCGTCGTACCCAAGAGTTTAATCCAGATTCCTTTGAATCTTATCAAAATTTAGGACAAACTCTCCGACAACAAGGTGCCCTTGAAAATGCGATTGTAGCTTTACGTCGCGCTTGTATTCTCAACCCTGGATCTCCGGTTGCTTATCACCTTTTAGGTCATACCTTTGCAATGTTACAAAAGTGGGATGAAGCGATTAGTTGTTATCGTCGCGCTTGTGAAATTTATCCTCATTCTCCAGATATTCATTTACATTGGGGAGAAGCCTTAGAACAAAAAGAAAATTATCAAGATGCACTAGCTTATTTCCAAAAAGCAATTAACCTAAAACCAGATTTTGATTTGGCTTATGAAGCGATGGGTCGTGTAATTTCAAAAAAAAAGATAGCTAATTTAGATCCTCAGTCAGTGATGAATAATAGTCAGTGATGAATAATAGTCAGTGATGAATAATAGTCAGTGATGAATAATAGAATAGCCAGCGAGTGAGGACACTCGCACTGCTGTATAGCAATAAGCACAAGGGAGCGTGTTTACAACTTCTTTGTGTCTTCGTGTCTTTGTGGTTAAATTAAGCCCGACCTTTCTAAAGATAGCCAGGATTTACATAATCTTATCTTATGTCTAATGAAAATCAATTTTAATATTCAAAACAGTAAGACTTTTTTATTGAAAATTCTTCTCAAATAGTTGACGTAATCATCGGGGTTGTGGTAGAGTAATAGAGATAGCTTCCAAGGGGTTACTATGTCTACTTGTAAAATTGATGGCTGTAACCGCCTAATCCGGTTAAATGTTAAGCAAATTTAACAATTTTTAGACTTAATTCTGATAGGGTGATGCACGAGTTTTTGTAACGAAAGATTAAGGGAAGAATGATCAGCTTGACAAAAGTAAATTTTTATGTATGGGCAGTTATAGGATGGTTCAATGGGATTATCATAGTTTAGGGGTATTGATTTTAACATTGGGAGAAATTGATCAAGGGGTCGCTGTCACAATACATCCTTACTAATCTTCAATAGTTTCTGCTAGAACTTGGCTCCGACATCTTATCAGAGTTTTGGGTATCATAGAGAATAGTAAAAGTTCTTAGCGTTAAAGCTAACTATCAATACAATGAATTCTGAAACGGTTTCACAATACGAACAAGATTTTTATGGCTGGACACAGTGGCAAGTACAGGTACTAGCCAAGAGACAAGTATCAGAATTAGATTGGCAAAACCTACAGGAGGAGGTACAAGCCTTGGGGAGACAGGAATACCGAGAATTAGTCAGTCGTCTTAGTGTCTTGTTAGGGCATCTCCTCAAGTGGCAATATCAGCCAGAAAACCGTTCTCGCAGTTGGTTTCTGACTATCAGAGAACAACGCCGTGCAATTAATCGCCATTTTTATCGCAATCCTAGCTTAAAATCTCGCATAATTGACGCTTTAGAAGATGGCTTTGAAGCAGGAGTTGATTTGGCACTACGAGAAACAAACTTGCCATTAAGAACTTTTCCAGAAAAATGTCCATACAATTTTGAGCAAGTTATCGCAGATAGTTTTATCTGCGATACTAGCCAAGATTGGGAATATTTAACACCGGGAGTTTCTTGAAAATTAAGTTTCACATCAGAAATATGGCCTAAACCAAACTCTTTGGCGGTTGGTGTCAGAATATATCCTCCCTAATCTTCAATGGTTTCTGCTAGAACTTTTGCTAACAATTTGACTATCGCTGCATGATCCGATTTGGATTTTTTACTAACAGTGAGTTCGGGTTGATTTTTAACTTGATTTAATTGACTTTTGGCTTGTTCGAGTTCCATTTTAAGTTGATTAATTTCTTCCTTTTGTTGATGAAACTGAGCAACATATTGTTCTAACTCAACCTGCACTTCATCGAGTTGAAATTGAGTTAATTCTAATTCTTCTCGAACTTCATGCAGTTCTGAACGAGACTGATCAGATTCTTTCTGAGTTTGTTGGAGTTGGGTTTGGAGTTGTTGTTGTTGGGTTTGAGATTGTTCTAGTTCAGTTTGAGTTTGTTGGAGTTGGGTTTGGAGTTGTTGTTGTTGAGATTGAGATTGTTCTAGTTCAGTTTGAGTTTGTTGGAGTTGGGTTTGGAGTTGTTGTTGGGTTTGAGATTGTTCTAGTTCAGTTTGAGTTTGTTGGAGTTGAGTTTGGAGTTGTTGTTGTTGAGATTGAGATTGTTGGAGTTCGGTTTGGGTTTGTTCGAGTTGGGTTTGGAGTTGTTGGAGTTGGGTTTGAGATTGTTCTAGTTCAGTTTGAGATTGTTGGAGTTGGGTTTGGAGTTGTTCTAATTCTGCTAATATTTGATCCCGTTGAGATTCTAACTTAACTAAAATTTCTGTACCTGCTTCCAGTTGAACTTGAGATTGTTCCAGGGTTAACAAAACCTCTTGGTATTGGGACTGTAAAATTTCTAACTCCTGTTTGGTTTCTTGAAGTTGTTTGGCAATTGGGGATAGGGGTTTAACGGGATGAACTCCATCCTCAGTCCTAACAGTTTGACGCACATAAAATGCTTCTCCCCAAGCGGGATGGTAGGGCGTCTCCTCCGCCACGGAGTCAAATTGATAGTCGGCGAGAAACTGATTAACTTCTTCCGCTAATGCACCTCCTTCAAATAGTTCTTGATAATAAACGGTGGTGTAAATAGCATCTAGGGTATTGAGGAGTTGGTTAGCACCTTCTAAAGCCAAAAGTTCAGCACCTTGGATATCGAGAATCAGAATATTAAAGTCACTGGGTGATAGGTTCAATTCTTCAAGGAGAGTATCCAGGGTGCGCGCGGAAAGGGTGAGTTGTTGAATTTCCTTAATATTGGGGTAAATTTCGCTGTACTGTTTCCAGGGCAAAATAGAACTGCTAGACTCCAGGGAAGTTAGGTGCAGGGTAACGGTGTCGTTATGGTTGGCAATAGCAGCCTGAACTACTTGAATATGAGGACTATCGGCAAAGTTCTCTTGCAGTCGTTTAACGGCACTGGGGTTGGCGTCAATAAGTAGGGTTTTAACAGTATTGGGGATGTTGAGGCGTTTGAGGGTTTTGCCATCGTAAGCACCAATCAAGATAATGCCGCGTGGGGTGATGTTGTGGTGTTGGCAGAGGTCGGGAAAGTTGAGTTTCATGGAGAGGGTCGTTTGAGGTCTAATGATTTGATTGTCTATTGTATCAGGTGGCAAGGTGTTCATATTACCTCGCACACACAAATAAATTTGTTGTTGGGCTTTAGCCCTCTATTATTCGCAAAAGCTCACAACAAAATGTGTTTTTATTGTTACTATTATCGGTTCAGATTGAATGTCTGTTCCCTGTTCCCTATTCCTATACTAAACTATTAATTTAGCATAACAAGTCCGGTAGAACCATAATTCATAAACTAATATCATAGTTGCTAACAGTACGGCCATCATAAATTTCTTTCACTATCTTAATGTTCTTAGGGAAAAAAATCCTCATCTACCAACTCTTCCCAAGTATAAGGACAAGCTTCAGGGAAAACCTTTTCGTCCAGAAAAGTCTCCTTACTCGCTCCTTTTCGTCCATACTTATACCCCTTACTGACAACTTCTTGGATTCGAGTTTGCAATCCAGGATTATCCTCAAGGATACGTTCTATTTGAATTCTTTGCTTGTCAATAGAATGTCGCCAACTTGGGGAGCGAAGCTCCTTTTGATACTGCCATTTCAGCAAATGCAAGGTTAGCTGTTCGATCGCAGATACAAACCCTCGATATTCACTGCGTCCCAAGTCAGAAATCTCCTCAATAACATTGCTCCAATCGACTTGATCAAATTTTTTGTCCCGCAGTAATTGAGCCTGTTGACAAGACCAAGTATAAAAATCATTCTCGTAAAGATTATGTTGAATCATATTTTCTGTTTTCCACCGAAAAAGAATCTGTGCATATTTTGATTCAGAATTAGAATGTTATCATTGCGAAAATGGGATATCTTTTTTTAATTTCCTTAAATCAAATCTGGATCAAGCCCTAGCTCACGCAACTTAGCCGCCAACTTAGCCACCCTTGGTTCAGCCTGATGTCGAGCCTGTTCAGCTTGATGTTGGGCTTGTTCAGCTTGATGCTTGGCTTGTTCCATCTCCCTGGGGCTAAGTAATTTAGCTCCTGACTTGGGTGCATAAAAACGCATCTCACCATTTGCCTCTAACCATAGCTCTAGGCCCAGTGTTTCAGAATAAACCCAGAGGCGATCGCCATGAATTTGTTCTGGAATTGGTAAATAATTGCCTTCAATCAAACGAAATCCTTGCAAAGATGGCTGCAAATAATCAGCAGTGGGATCATATTGAAAATATTCTTGCACTCCCAAATAAGCATATAAACCTCTTTTCGTACCGCGATCTTCACTCTTCGTACTTTTTGAAGTAATTTCCAGCACAAAGTCAGGGATTTTGCCCTGTTCTTCCCAGGTCTTGTAGGAAGGTCGCTTTTTTTTCTCAACGCCAAATACCACAAACACATTGGGAGCTACGACTGCTTTGGGGTTGCCCTGTTCGTAATAGATAAATAAATTTCCAGAAACATAAACATTGGCATTTTCTTGAAAATAACTGTCTAAGGCTTCGACACCATAAATCAAGTAATCTCTAGTTGCATCACTCTC
>CAITND010000253.1 GCA_903893625.1 uncultured Oscillatoriales cyanobacterium | reverse complement strand
CCGGTGGTATGTGGAAACCTTTAAGCCAGAAAAAACATTAAGGATACAAGGATTATTATTAACTGTCTTAACTCCAATCTTAATCTGTTTCATCCTACAGGAATTTAGTTTTTCAGTTAATTGGTTGGGCATGGCGTTTGGCGTGGCGTGGGGCATGGAGTTGGGCGTGGCGTTGCGCGTGGCGTGGGGCGTGGCGTGCGGCGTGGCGTGGGGCGTGGCGGGCGTGGAGTGGTGTTGGGCGTCCGCCGTGGCGTTGGGCGTGGCGTTGGGCGTGACGGTGGGCGTGGCGTGGGGCATTGCGTCCGGCCTGGCGTTGCGCGTGGCATCCGCCGTGGCGTTTGGCGTGGCGTTTGGCGTGGCTTGGGGCGTGGTGTCCGGCCTGGCGTTGGAGGCGTTGGGCGTGGCGTCCGGCTTGGCGTTGGGCGTGAAGTTGGGCGTGGCGTTGGTGGCGTTGGGCGTGGGGTTGGGCGTGGTGTTCGGCGTGGTGTGGGGCGTGACGATTTGGCGTCCTGAAGTTTGGGTAATAGGTTCCTTATTAAATTTAAGTTCACTACAAAATAGTAGTTGGTTGTTTCCTCGGATTACACCCATTCCCTTGCCTTTTTTGAGTTCTCGGTTAACAAGTTGGTTAGAACAAGATTGGCAACTGGGACTAGAAAATGCCAATCAATTATTGAGATATAGCCTCCAGTTTATTCCTGTAGTTAAAGGTGTGAATCAAGTTTTAGAAAAAACACCACCAGAACATTTGATTTTTAAGATATCTCAACTAGCAGAACATCCCTATGATTGGCTGTTAGTCAAGTTTGCTTCTGCTTCTTTGGGCGAAGAATTTAAGTTAGAAATAATTAATATTTTTCGGGACTGGGACTCACAACTTGTAGTCCAACCTCGTTTAGATACTCCGGCTCATGCTGCTGCTGCGGGTTTCTGGTATTTGCATGAAAAACAACCGGAAAAAGCAACTGAAGCCTTTGGGGTTGTTTCTTCCCTATTGTATGGTCAGGAAATGTTAACTTTAGCTCAAATTTTAACACTTCTTACTGAACATCAAACTATAGATGCGATCGCCACTTTAGAATTACCCGATTTCCCCCCAGAACCCTATTTACGTTCTCAGAGTTGGACAGCTATAAAAACTTTATATCAGGTTGTTGAAGATGTTAATTTAATTAAAAATAGTGGCTCTATTTCTACTGGTTCCTTAGCATTAAATCGAGCGTTAGGAAAAGTTAAAAGGATTTTAGATCAATCCGAAACTTTACCCGAAGCCGAACGAGATTTAATTATTGATATTGCTAAAAATTGGCAATCTGCTTTGTTGGGTTGTTTCTCATCAGAATAACTAGATGACAAACTCTGAAATCCCAAAACCTTTGTAGTGCGAGCGTCCTCGCTCGCTAGGTTAATCAGGTTTCAATACTTAATAGCATATAATTTTAGATGCTTTTGATGGGCATAGCCCATCCTACCCTAATGCTTTAATGGCGGCTTGAATTAAATTGTAAAAAGTAGGTTGAGACACATCAACGGTTTGAGCATCTTGACGACTTTTTCCTAACAGTCCAAAGCGTTGACCTTTCTGTATTGCTAATACTTCCCCTTTTTGATTACGGATTCTTAACTCCTGAGTTTCACCAAGGGAAGATAAACTACAACTATATTGTTTATTATTATAATAAAATTCTGTGCTTTTTGTCAAGTTAGATTTTTGAATTTCGGGAGATTCAGGTAATCTTGCCCCCACTAATTCTAACTCAATATTACTTTGACCATTCCAAGTATTTTCTTTTAAATGATAGGCAATATCTAAACATTGAGGAAGGGGGTAATAGTCGGCCCAACGCCAAGCCATTGCATTAATTGTAGGTAAAGCGGTGAGTTGAGTATGGGAAAATTTATCTTGAGTTAAGGTCAGTTTAATATGTCCTTTTCCCACAAGTTTTTGTTGCACAATTCTAACATTAGGAGTCCAAAAGGTCGGGGCGTTATTTTCTATCCCACAGGGATGTAATTGATCGATTTGATCATAGAGATTAAAGTTAATTTCACTTAAGTTAGCTTGGACATCAATTTTAATTAAAGGTTTTAGATGTTCTACTTCTAAACATTGATGGGCAAATTCACTTAACCTTAGTCGAAATTGCTCTAAGTTTTCTGCAGGAAAAGAAAACCCTCCCGCCGCTTTATGTCCTCCAAATTTATGTAATAAATCGTGACAATATTCTAAGGCTTTAAACACATCAAATTCCAAAATCCCCCTGGCTGAACCTCGAATCATTTGGGGAGATTCCGTTGCATCTTCTTCCTGTTCATAGGTTCCAATAAACACCGGAACCCCATATCGTTCAACTAATCGAGACGCGACAATTCCAATCACGCCATGATGCCATTCCGGTTGTACAACGACTAACACCCGTTCTTGTTTAAAATCAATTTGTTGTTCTTCTACCCAGGCGATCGCTTCCTGTTCTATTTCTTCACATAACTGTTGTCGTTTCTGATTAATTTGTTCACATTGCATTGCCCGTTCTAAAGCAATTCCCATATTGTCTGTTGTTAATAATTCTATCACTATTTGGGGGTCTGCTAACCGTCCAATGGCATTAATTCTCGGCCCTAAACGAAAGCCAATATCATCAGGTTTTAGAGTTTTAGAAGCAGGAGGAATTACAGGATTTTCTGGCTGTTCTTCGGGTTCTGATTTAACTTGATATCCGGTGGAAACTCCGGCGACTTGAATTAACGCTTGAATTCCGGTTATTTGGGAATAAGGGATTAACTTTAAACCTCGTTTTACCCACCGTCGGTTAACACCATTTAATGGGGCTAAATCGGCAATGGTTCCTAATGTAAATAATTCCAACAAAGGATTGACTAACCCTTGAACTTTGCCTAATTTTTGCGCTAAACAAATCGCTAAGACATAAGCAACTCCCACCCCCGCTAATCCTCGATAGGGAGAGGATACAGGTAATAATTTAGGATTCAAAATAGCATCGGCTGGGGGTAATTTTTCCGGTAAATCATGGTGATCAGTAATAATCACAATTAACCCTAATTCTTTCGCTCTAACAATGGGTTGATAGGCGGCAATTCCATTATCAACCGTGAGGATAATTTTAACATCTTCCTGATGGAATTCTTCAACAATGCGGGTATTAATGCCATAGCCTTCAGTCATGCGGCTAGGTATGGCATAATTAACATTAGCTCCTAATAGAGAAAGCGATCGCATTAATAAAGCGGTACTCGTCATTCCATCGGCATCATAATCCCCACAAATTGCTATTTTATGCCCCTGATTAATGGCATTTTCTAATAATTCCACACTTTTTGCTAAATCCTTAAATTCCTCCAAAGGAGAAGGTAAAACTTGAGATTCAGGGGTTAAAAATGCTTCTATCTGTTCCGGGGTTTCAATTCCTCGATTGATTAAAACTTGAGTCACTAAAGGGATAATTCCCGTCTCATCCGCCAATTGTTGCGCGAGGTCGGGTTGTTGTGGGAAAATATACCACCGTTGATTCGGAAGTCGGGGAGAATTAAAAGACTCTGGGGGAGAAGGTTGCACAGTGAATTAGGATTAATCGATAATAGTTTAATTGTACTCAAAAGTGGAATATTTTTATCAAAATCATTATTAATATGGGAATGATTTTCTGATCATTTTAAAATTAAATCCTATACCCGGAAATCAATTTCGATCTGTAGAGACGTGCCATGGCACGTCTCTACGTTATCTAATATGCTAATTCATTTTTATCAATCAACATGAAACCGCTTAAACCTTAACTTTAACCCCTTTCCAAAATCCAATATAACCTTCAATATTTTTGGCAGCAGATTTCGTTTCAGGATAATACCAAGCGGCATCCTTATTCACTTGACCTTCAACAACAATATCATAATAACTCGCAACCCCTTTCCAACCACAGGTTGTATGAGTGTTACTTTCTTGGAAATATTCACCTTTGATGGAGTCCGGGGGAAAATATTGATTGCCCTCAACGACAACGCACTGGTCACTTTCTGCCAAAACTGCACCATTCCAAACCGCTTTCGGCATAAATCTCCTCTCAACTTTGTAACTTTCTATTAAAATTTAACACCTTTGAGGCATTAAATAACCGTTCTGGGTTCTCAATCTTAAAATTTTATCGAGATCCCGCAGTCATTTATCCACTTTTAATCATAAAATAAAAAAGACGTTTCATCTAAATTACGAGCAATGTCAGGGCTAATTTCTGCTTCCTTTGCCCAACCCCAATCTCTAGAACAGTCCCTTAAACATTTCTTTGGTTATGATTCCTTTCGACCGGGACAGCGCGAAATTATTGAACAGGCACTACAAAAACGAGATTTATTAATTATTATGCCCACAGGAGGGGGAAAATCTCTGTGTTTTCAACTTCCCGCTTTATTAAAACCCGGATTAATGATTGTTGTGTCTCCTTTAATTGCGTTAATGCAAGATCAAGTGGAGGCATTACAAGATAATGGAGTTGGGGCAACATTCCTCAATAGTACCTTAACGGTTGCTGAGGGAAAAAACCGCGAAGCTGCGATTTTAAATGGTGAAATTAAACTGCTTTATGTCGCACCGGAACGATTATTATCCGAAAGATTTTTATTATTTTTAGACCTAATAGAAGCTCAACTAGGAATTTCAGCCTTTGCCATTGATGAAGCCCATTGTGTTTCGGAATGGGGGCATGATTTTCGACCGGAATATCGCAAATTAAAACAACTGCGAAATCGTTATCCTAAAATTCCAGTTTTGGCATTAACGGCAACAGCAACTCAACGGGTTAGACAGGATATTATTCAACAGTTAGAGTTAAAAAATCCCTATATTCATGTTGCTAGTTTTAATCGTCCTAATTTATATTATGAAGTTATTCCCAAGAAAAAACAAACTTTTACCCAACTCTTGAAAATTATTCAAGATGTTGGAGGTTCAGGAATTATTTATTGTTTAAGTCGAAAAAATGTAGAAGATCTGGCTTTTCGGTTACAAAGTCATGGGATTTCAGCTTTACCCTATCATGCTGGACTAGAAGATCAATTGCGATCAGAAAATCAGACTCGGTTTATTCGAGATGATGTACAGATTATGGTAGCGACTATTGCTTTTGGCATGGGAATTAATAAACCCGATGTTCGCTTTGTGATTCATTATAATTTACCTCGAACTTTAGAAAGTTATTATCAAGAATCAGGGCGGGCAGGACGGGATGGAGAATCCGCCCGATGTACGTTATTTTTTAGTTATGGTGATATTAAAACTATTGAATATTTAATTGAACAAAAACCAAATCCCGATGAACAACGCATTGCCCGTCAACAGTTACGGCAAATGTTAGATTATGCTGAAGCATCGGAATGTCGGCGCACGGTTCAATTGAGTTATTTTGGTGAATTTTTCTCAGAAAATTGTGCAAAATGTGATAATTGTAAGACACAAAATCCCGTTGAAGATTGGACAATTGAAGCGATGAAATTTTTATCCTGTATTGCTCGATGTCAAGAAAGATTTGGCATGAATTATATTATTGATGTATTGAGAGGATCGAAAAGTCAAAAAATTCTGGATCGACATCATGATCAACTTTCTACCTATGGCATTGGTAAAGATAAAACAGCAGAAGAATGGAAAAATTTAGGGCGATCGCTTTTACGTCAAGGACTACTGGATCAAACCACCGATGGTTATGCCGTTTTGAAATTAAATTCCCGCAGTTGGGAAGTGATGAAACGGGAAAGAAAGGTTGAAATTACGGTTATTAAAGAACAAAATGTTGAAAAATTAACTCAGTCTTTGGCGATAGAAGTAGAAATGCTATTTGAACAGTTACGCCAACTCCGCAAGAAATTAACCGATGAACAATCTATCCCTCCCTATATGGTTTTTTCCGATTCTACATTAAGATTAATGGCACAACAACGACCCCAAAATTTAGAAGAATTGAGTCAAATTTCTGGGGTGGGTAGTTACAAACTAGAACGCTATGGTAAACAATTTACAGAAGCTATTTCTATCTATTTTCAAGATCAAACTCTTCCGAATTCTCACTCTAAACCACCAAAAGTTAAACGTCAAACGTTGGAGGATTTATCCGATAGTTTAATTATGACTCTATCGTTATGTCAACAGGGATTAAGTTTGAATGCGATCGCCAATCAACGAGGGTTAAAAAATAGCACCATTGCTGACCATTTAACCCAATTAATTGCAGCTAATCAGGATATCAATCTTGATCAATTTGTTGAACTTGACCGGCAAAATAGTATTATTAAAGCAATTGAAAAAGTAGGAGATACTAGCTTAAGAACAATTTACGAACATTTAGGAGAACAATATAATTATGAAGAAATTAAATTAGTTCGAGAATGGTGGCGAAATCATCCTGATTAGGAGAAAATACAGACAGAGAGGGCGGGTTTATCAAGATAGTTAGGAATTAGGAAAGATTGTCCAGAACCCGCCCCTACAAAACTGATAACTGATAACTGATAACTGATAACTGATGATGAATTCTATTATTTTTTGTGACTTTGACGGAACAATTACCGCAGAAGAAACTTTTGTAGGAATGTTAAAAGAATTTGCTCCCGAAATGGCGGCTGAAATTATGCCATTATTGTATCGGCGGGAAATGACCTTACGAGCAGGAGTTAGAAAAATGTTAGAGTCTATTCCTTCGCGTTACTATCCTGAAATTATTGAATTTTCCCGAACAAAAAAAATACGACCTGGATTTGTTGAATTTCTGGATTTTCTCAATATTCAAGGCGTTCCTTTTGTGTTAGTTTCAGGAGGGGTTCGGGTGATGGTTGAAACGGTTTTAGGAGATTTAAGTCAAAAAATTGATAGCATTTATGCCGTTGATTTAGAGACTTCAGGTGCGTATTTTAAAGTTCATTCCGAGTTTGAAGCGGATACAGAATTAGTCGCTAAAGTTAAAGTAATGGAACGCTATCCTAACGCTGAACCTATTGCCATTGGAGACTCTGTTACAGACTTAAATATGGCTTTAGCTGCCCCGATTGTCTTTGCCCGTGATCGTTTGGCAGAATATTTAGATGAATATCAAAAACCCTATATCAACTGGACGGATTTTTTTGATATTCAAGCGTATTTATCCCAAAGTTGGAGTATTTACTAAACGGATGAGTGTCTTTCTAAATAGAGGTAATCGTAAAAAATGTCACAATTTACTCGAATTCTTTCTCTTGATGGTGGGGGACTCCGAGGAATAATTTCCGCCGAGGTATTAAAGTATGTCGAACAGAAATTACAGGATTTTACGGGAAACTCCGATGCTAGAATTGCGGATTATTTTGATTTAATTGCTGGAACCAGTGCTGGAGGTATTTTAACCGCCCTTTATCTTTTTCCTGATGCCGAAAATCCCCTGAGACCTCGGTGTTCTGCCCAAGAAGTTTATGACTTTTTTCGATATCAATCAAGCCAAATTTTTTATCCTTCCTTTAATGATTCCTTGCAAAAAGTGGGAGAATTGTTTAATGAAAAATACTCCTATCAAAAGTTTAATCAGGTGATGGGTGATTTTTTTAAAGATCTCAAATTAAGCGAACTGCTTAAACCTTGTCTGATTACCTCCTATGAAATAGAAAGACGAGAAACTCACTTTTTTACCCAACATGATGCTAAATTAAACCCAAAAGATGATTATTTAATTCGAGATGTTCTGCGGGCTACATCTGCCGCCCCGACGTTTTTTGAAGTGGCTCAAATTCACGCTCTAAACCAGGAGGTTTATACTTGTATTGATGGCGGAGTTTTTGCCAATAATCCGGCCCTCTGTGCCTACGCAGAAGCCCGTCATAAATTTAATCAAGACTTTAATCTCGATAATCGCTATGAAACAGGCCCAACGGCTAAAGAAATGGTGATTTTATCATTAGGAACAGGGGAGGTTAAAAAGAAATATCCTTATCAGGAGGCAAAAGATTGGGGAAAATTAAAATGGCTTGACCCCCTATTTGATATTATTATGACTGGGGTGGCGGAAACCGTTGACTATCAAATGAAACAAATCTTTGATACTACGGGTAAACCTGAACATTATTTACGCATTAATACGGTTTTGAGCGATCGCAAAACCTTACCGATGGATGATCCTTCAGAAGCTAATCTCAAGGCCATTAGTCAATTAGGGCAACAATTAACAGAACAATATCGTCAATCGTTAGATCAGTGGATTCAACTACTTTTAGTTTAAGCTTATTTGAGGATGAACCCATGTTTAAAGATGCTCGGAACGCTCAAATTTTATTTTTGTCGATGTTTTTGCTATTGGGTATTGGCACGAGAGATTGGACGTTACGACCCGATTTTATGCTAGTAATCGGGTTAAGTTGTTTGTTAACGCAATGGTTTTTTTCTTCCCTTTCCTCCTTCTATATTAACAAAAAACTTACCCTTTTACCCCCAGAATTTTTAGCCTCTTGGCGCAGTGCTTTAATTACCACATTAGGATTGTGTTTACTGCTGCGAGGAAACCATTGGACAACCTTAGCCTTAGCCGGATGTTGTGCGATCGCCAGTAAATTTATCTTTCAATCTCAAGGAAAACATTTTTTTAATCCCGCTAACTTTGGGATTATTATTGCTTTAACTTTAACAGCCGATGCTTGGGTTTCCCCCGGACAATGGGGAACAGATTCTTGGTATTTTCTGCTATTTTTAGCAACTGGAGGAATCATTCTCAAAAAAGTAGGTCGATGGGATACTTCCATCGCCTTTTTGATCCCCTATACTGGATTAGAAGCTTGGCGGAATTTTAGCTTAGGTTGGAGTTGGGATGTATATAGTCATCAACTGATGAGTGGCAGTTTATTATTGTTTGCCTTCTTTATGATTACCGATCCACGTTCTATTCCCAATGCTCCCTTAAGTCGAATCTTATGGGCAGTATTAATCGCTGGATTAACCTTTATTTTACAACACCAATTTTTCATCTCAACAGCTTTATTCTGGGCGTTGTTTACCCTCTCTCCCCTGACTATTATTCTTGATCAAATTTTTCAGGCGTCTCGCTTTTCTTGGTTAGAAAAATCTCTCAAATATTTGCCTTCCTCTGCTTCTTTTTAGTCCCGATTCCCATCCACCATTTTCTTTAAATTGGAGTCATCAATGAAAGCTTTAAAGTGGGTTATTCCCTTTTTCCTTGTTGTTTTAGCGATTGTTAGTTTTGCGTCCCCTGCTTTAGCATTTTGTGGATTTTATGTCTCTCAAGCTAATGCGAGTTTATATAATCAAGCCTCTCAAGTGATTATTGCCAGAGATGGAAATCGCACGATTTTAACAATGGCAAATGATTATCAAGGATCTGTGAAAGATTTTGCTTTAGTGGTGCCAGTTCCGGTGATTTTAAAACCGGAACAAGTTCATATTGGAGAACCCAAAATTATTCAACGATTAGATGCGTTTAGTGCGCCTCGACTGGTGGAATATTTTGATCCCGATCCTTGTAATCCTCAACCTGAATACGATCAATTACCACTACCAGCAACCAGAGGAGTTCAGACATTACAGGAAAAACAACGAGAATCAGAATCCAGTTTAGGGGTAACAATTGAAGCCCGTTTTAGCGTCGGCGAATATGATATTTTGATCTTAAGTGCGAAAGAATCCGATGGATTAGAAACGTGGTTAACGCAAAATGGTTATCAAATTCCTGAAGGAGCAAGTGCTTTATTAAAACCCTATATTCAACAGGGATTAAAGTTTTTTGTTGCCAAAGTCAATTTAACAAAATTTGATCAAACTGGGTTTCAAAACCTACGTCCTTTAATGATGGCTTATGAATCTCCTCGGTTTATGTTACCGATTCGTTTAGGGATGATTAATGGAACGGGAGAACAGGATTTAATCGTTTATTTACTCTCTCCTAAAGGTCAAATGGAATTAACAAATTATCGCACCGTTAAAATTCCTTCCGATCAAGAAATTCCTGAATTTGTGAAAGAAGAGTTTCCCGGTTTTTATAAATCCTTGTTCACGAAAGCCTATCAACGAGAACAGAAAAAAGTCGCCTTTTTAGAATATGCTTGGAATATGGGAGGATGTGATCCTTGTTCTGCTGATCCTTTAAACCAGGAAGAGTTAAAACAAGCGGGTGTGTTTTGGTTAGATTCAAACGCCTCGAATTCAGCCTTTATTACTCGCTTACATATTCGCTACGCTCGCAATAATTTTCCTGAAGATTTAAACTTTCAATCTACAGCCAATCAAGAAAGTTTTCAAGGTCGATATATTATTAATCGTCCCTATCGGGGTCAGATGCAGTGTTCAGAAGCACAGCAATATCGGCATTCCGTTCGCCAACGACAGGAACAAGAAGCGCAAAACTTAGCTACATTAACGAACTGGAAAATCGAGGATATTCGCCGTCGCATAAATTGGGTACAATCTACTTCAGATTCTTGGTGGAATCCATTCAGGATTGACACTCTCAGGTCTGAAGACACTGAGATTCTAACTTCAACCTGGACACTTGCTCGACCAGGGTTTCCCCAAGCAGAGTAGAGGTTTCCAGTCCATTAGCGTTACTTTGGGGATGCCCTCCCCTAGTTTGTTTACCAAGATTAAGAATATTAATTGCAGCATTTGTATCTCTATGTAACTCACATCCACAATTACAAATATGGGTGCGGGTTGATAGAGATTTTTTCACTATTACCCCACAATTAGAACATTTCTGTGAAGTGTAATGGGGTGCAACCGGAAT
>CAITND010000252.1 GCA_903893625.1 uncultured Oscillatoriales cyanobacterium | reverse complement strand
GAGCAGGGGAGGCAGGGGAGGCAGGGGGAGAAGAGGAGCAGGGGGAGAAGAGGAGCAGGGGGAGAAGAGGAGCAGGGGGAGAAGAGAAGATCAGTGATCCTTGACACTCCGCACTCCGCACCTCATACTCCGCACTCTTAGCCAGAAACCCGAAACCCGAAACCCGAAACCCAAAATCCGATTAAATTACGGCATCGGGTGGAAGAGTAAATCGGGGAAAAAGCGATTAAACTCGATTAAAACTCCAGCCGTAAAAACAAACAAAGCCGCAGCTAAAACGGGTGCTGTTGAAAGATATTTGACGAAATACTGCATGAGTTTTTTCTCCTAAGTTTAGAACTGTGTGAACAACAATTAATCTGTTAAAAGAAAGCAGAATTCACAAAGATGATTGAAACATAAACAACGTTTGTTTATGGATGGATTAGAAAAAATTTAGGCGATAAATTCCACCTAAATTTTCCTCAATCTCTGAAGGAGAATTCCACTTATTAACGAGGTGAAACGGTGATTTCGTCATCTTTGGCGAACAGTTCACCAGTGGTGATTTCTTTCAACGCAGCTAACGGCCACAGGAAGCCACTGAGCATAAAGGTCAGGGCAACAGGAACATCGATGATAATCTCTTTTTCTGCGGGATTTTCGCTCTTTTTAGCAGCTAGTAAATAAGAGCGACCTGCCCAACCAATCCATCCGGCAATATACAGGAATAGAACGCTAGGAATTAAGAAGTCTCCCGCATGAGATAGGCTTCCATCTACGATTAAATGGGGTAAGCCATCTGCTTTACCACAGAGTTCTTGAGAATAGCGTTCAAACCGTGCTTTTGCCTGTGCAGGGTTAGCAGCAGAAGCTATAGAGGTTTTGGCCCGTTGCTGAAACACGGAAGATTCAGAGCAAGGAACGAGGTTATAAGCTGAAGCTGCGGGAACAATGCTCATCCACAAGCCCAGGGCTAGAATAGCAGCCAACAATCGACGCATAGAAGTGTTTCCTTTTGTTACAAAACAATACGTTTTTTATCTTTTGAGTCCAGGGGGTTGCAAAGCACCTCCTTTTGACTTAATCAGACAAAGCGTTTGTTATCCCTCGAAGTGAGGTCAAAACCCACGCAGAAGAATGGCGACTATTAGGTTCAGTTGTTCACTGTACCCAAAAAATCTGTAATGATTAAGCTACTCAAGGTTAGCTCCAATCATTTCATAAAATTTATCAGTCAATGGCAACAGTTTTAGCAATTGAAACAAGTTGTGACGAAACCGGGGTCGCAATTGTAAAGAATCGTGAAGTTTTCAGCAATGTTGTGGCCTCTCAAATCGCCATTCATCACCCTTATGGCGGGGTTGTTCCTGAAGTCGCCTCCCGCCATCATTTAGAAATGGTTAATCCTGTTCTAAACGAAGCTTTAGAAGTCTCTGGTTTAGACTGGTTAGCCATTGATGGGATTGCAGCCACCTGTGCGCCGGGACTGGTGGGGGCATTACTAACAGGAATTACCGCCGCTAAAACCTTAGCCTTGGTGCATGATAAACCCTTTTTAGGCATTCATCACCTAGAAGGGCATATTTATGCCAGTTATTTAACCGAAACCAGTCTTCAGCCGCCGTTTTTATGTCTGTTGGTATCGGGAGGTCATACCAGTTTAATTCATGTTAAAGACTGTGGAGTCTATCGCACCTTGGGACACACCGTAGATGATGCGGCGGGAGAAGCTTTTGATAAAGTCGCCCGGTTATTAAATTTAGGATATCCTGGGGGGCCAATTATTGACCAGTTAGCAACTCAAGGCAACCCTAAAGCTTTTACATTACCCGAAGGTAGAATTTCTCTCCCCAATGGGGGCTATCATCCCTATCATTCCAGTTTTAGCGGGTTAAAAACGGCGGTGTTACGGTTAGTGCAAACCTTACAACAGGACAATAAACCGTTACCCGTTGCCGATATTGCTGCAAGTTTTCAAGATACCGTTGCTAAAAGTTTAACAAAACGGGCGATCGCTTGTGCCTTGGATTTTGGATTAGATACGATTGCTATTGGGGGAGGAGTGGCGGCAAATAGTGGGTTAAGAAAACATCTCCAAGAAGCGGCTAAAATTCACGATTTGCGGGTATTATTTCCCCCATTAAAATATTGTACCGATAACGCGGCTATGATTGCTTGTGCAGCCTCAGACCATCTTAACCGAGGTCATATTTCACAGCTAACTTTAGGGGCGCAGTCTCGAATGTCGTTAGAAGAAGTCATGCTTTTGTATAAAGGGCAATAGGGAATGGGTAATTACGAATTACGAATTACGAATTACGAATGGGTGATGGGATGGAAAGTCGCACGCTCGGTCTTTCAATTATTAATCGTTAAGGACAAAAAACAATATGAAAATAGCAGCAGAACAATTATCAGAAATTTATGAACAAGATTATTTATGGTGGTTAGAAGAAACCGTCAGACTTTTAAAAGAACGTCATCTGAATCAGATTGATTATGATCATTTAATTGAGGAGTTAGAAGAATTGGGGAACGAACAAAAACGGCAACCCATTGTTCTCTAGTTAATCCGAAAGTAGATAGGTTATCGAAAACTTTCCCTCTAACCTCAATACCATCAGGGCGTTTTCAAAGTCGGGGGTAAAAAAGAAAATAAAAGTGATCTTTTCTTGATAAAATCAAAAATAGATCACTTTTATTTGATTTTAAAACTATGTTAAACAGTATAATTGAACAACTGAAGTTAGTCAAGGATTTTCGGAATAATCGTGGCAATAGACATGAATTATGGGTAGTGTTGACTATCATTATTTTGGCAATTCTATCTGGCAAT
>CAITND010000251.1 GCA_903893625.1 uncultured Oscillatoriales cyanobacterium | reverse complement strand
GCTCCCCCTGCTCCCCCTGAGTCCCCTGCTTCCCCTGCTTCCCCTGCTCCCCCTGCTCCCCTCTCCCCCTGCTCCCCTCTCCCCCTGCTCTTCAAACTGTCACAGGATGCTAGAAAATATAGGGAAGTGTTCGTTTAAAATAGATTCGTCATTAACTGAGTTAACCGCTTTTTAGCGAAAAAG
This sequence comes from uncultured Oscillatoriales cyanobacterium, assembly GCA_903893625.1. Lineage (GTDB taxonomy): Bacteria > Cyanobacteriota > Cyanobacteriia > Cyanobacteriales > Microcoleaceae > Planktothrix. Next base: position 12,396 of record CAITND010000251.1, on the reverse strand, counting down.
GACAATATATTGACCTATGAAGACCCCTATTTTTATACAGAAATTGTTGAAAAAAAACTGGATTTTGCTGAGTTTTTTAATCAGTTTACTTTGCGTAATTTTGTTAAATGTTCCAGCCTTGGCAACGACCTACAAAACCGCAACTGTAAGAATCCCCATTTTTGGATTACATGATATTATTGACGAAGCCAATATTAATCAAAGTCCAGAAAAACGGTTGCAATTTGAAAATGATTATTTTAAACAAGATTTATATACTTTCCTCAATTATTTAGCTCAAAACAAATATTGGTTTTTAACAACTCAAGATTTATTTGTTTATTTTATTCAGAAATCTAAACCCATTCCTCAAGAACGGATTGGACATAAACCTGTGATGATCAGCTTTGATGATGGGTATTATGGAGTTCATCAGAATGTTTTACCCATTTTAAAAGATTTAGAAAAAAAATACAACGAAAAAATTAAAATAGTTTGGTTTGTGAATCCTGGCTTAATGGGAGTTAGATTAAAAGACTTTATCCCCCATGTCAGTTGTGAAGAATTGCGAGATGGCTATAAACGCGGCTATTATGATATTCAATCTCATGGTCAAACCCATAAAAAATTAACCTTAATTAATGGCAAAGATCTAAAATTTGAACTAGAACAAGCCAAGCTAGATCTCAGAACCTGTACTCAAGATTTAGATAAAAATAAATTGGTTTCTGCTCATTTTGCTTATCCCTTTGGAACAGTCAACCGCAGAGTTGAAAAAAAACTATCTCCCTATTATTTAACAGGATATCTCTATGATGGCAGGATGGCGCGAATTAATCGCTATACCAATAAATATCGCCTTTCTCGGATTACGGTTAATCGCTATAATTTCCCAGAAAGTTTGATTGGAATTGCCAAAAGAGCCACAACTTTGAAAAACTCATAGCCAATGATTCCCCTGTCTTTTGAAGGAGTCTTCTATAATGGAACCAGCATAAAGTAGTGATAGATCGTATTTCCTTGTCTTTTAATCTCACTGAAGATTTTAACGACGGGGAAAACTAAAAGCGGACTGTTCAAATTCTAGATCGTCAAGACCATTCTGTAATGACGAATCATAACCTGGAGGAGGTAATAACCATGAATCCACAGAATTCAACATTTTTTCCGATTATCGAAACTACTGTAGCGGGAGATGACGCCATTGCCTCATTATTTAAACGCATGGCGCGTTATCCTTTACTCAAACCTGATGAAGAAATAGAACTCGGTCGTCATATTCAAACCTTAGTTAAAATTGAAGAACTACAAACTCGACTCACCCTAGAATTAGGATGCTTACCTACTCCCGCAGAACTCGCAACTGTGCTGGAAATTACGGAAACAGAACTCAAACATCGTTTGCAATTAGGAACTAATGCTAAAAGTCGGATGATTAGTTCTAATTTACGATTAGTAGTTTCTATTGCCAAACGCTATATTAATCGAGGGGTTCCGTTTTTAGATTTAATTCAAGAAGGTGCTTTAGGACTCAACCGCGCTACAGAAAAATTTGATCCTGATAAGGGATATAAATTCTCCACTTATGCCTATTGGTGGATTCGCCAAGGAATTACTCGAACAATTGCTAATCAAGGACGCACAATTCGATTACCTGTTCATGTTGTTGAACAATTGAATAAATTGAAGATAGCCTATCGAGATTTAAAGCGATCGCTGCAACGAAAACCAACGGAAGCAGAACTAGCAGAAGCCGTTGCTATTACCCCCCAACAAATTCGGATACTCGAACAAGTTCATCGGAAATCCCTATCTTTAAATCATCGAATTGGGACAGAAGAAAACTCCGAATTAATGGATATTTTAGAAGATCAAGAAACTCAAACCCCTGAAGATCAAATGAATGAAATGATGATGCGTCAGGATCTCTTAGAAGTTTTGGGAACCGTTTTAACTGAACGAGAAAAAGATGTTTTAGCTCTGCGGTTTGGATTAGTTACAGGAGTTCCTTTCACCTTAGAAGAAGTTAGTGGACTCTATCATCTATCACGGGAACGAGTGCGACAAATTCAAGCCAGAGCTATGCGAAAATTACGACGTCCCCATGTTGCAGAACGTTTAAAAGGTTGGATCAAATAACCTATTCCTGTTTGATTTGAATTGTTGTATACTGACAAAGATCTAGCGATCCAAAAACTGATCCTCTTGTCATTATCAACCGTTCAAGATTTAATATGTCTAAACCTGCAAATTTGCGACGCGCAACCTTTGAAGATGTTCCGGTTTTATTTCAATTAATTCAAGCCTTAGCCGAATACGAAAAATTATCCCATCAAGTCAGTGGTAATCAGGAGAACTTAAAACAGCATTTATTTGGTTCTCCATCCTATGCAGAAGCTGTTTTAGCTGAAATCGAAGGAAAAGCTGTTGGTTTTGCTTTATTTTTTCCTAGTTATTCTAGCTTTTTAACCCAACCTGGAATTTATTTAGAAGATTTATTTGTACTCCCTGAATATCGTCGTCAAGGTATTGGAAAAGCTTTAATTACTCATCTCGCAAACTTAGCCGTATCCAGAGGATATGGACGTTTAGAATGGTCAGTTTTAGATTGGAATCAACCCGCTATTGATTTTTATCAAAAAATGGGAGCTACAGTTTTACCCGACTGGCGAATTTGTCGTCTCACAGGAGAATCGTTAACACAATTAGGGAATAGGGAATAGATCAATTTACGTTTTCTGTGGGAAGATTGAGAGAAAAATTTTTCCCAATTTCATATAAAATAATAAAAGCAATTGAGTTGTATTGGGTGAGGAGAAAATCCGCAATGAAAATTTGGGTAAATGAACAACTTGATCCCATGGGAATTGTCTATTCTTGTATTGCTTGTTGTAATGAAAAGCAAGCTCAAGACTGCCATGAGTCCTTTCAAAAAAACTTAACTGAAACCCAAAAACAACAAGGTTGGGTTGCTGTCCTGAGAATCGTTGAATCTTGGGATGATGTTCCCGTGAGTGCCTTAAAATTAAACTAAGTTATTGAAAGCTAAATCACTAACAATGTTCCTGAATCCTGGCTGATTTCCAATCAGCGTTAATCGTTAAATATTGACGCTCAAATTTTCTATTAGTTTTAATAAACTTTCAGCCGATAAAATTGATGGAATTTGGCTGATCGGTGCAGGCAACATTTCCCCTCGAAAATCTAAGATAGAAACAATTAATAAATAAGCCAAAGCCAAAATAATCGAAATTGCACCTGTAATATAAGCAATGAGTTTTGAACGTTCCATAATCGGTATAGTTTTGTGATGTAGGGATGAAAGGGTTTATTCTGTAAGTTCCGACTATTATAGCATATCTGAACTCATAGATCCCCCACAGGGGGGAACCGGATTCAAAGCCCCCTTTTTTAGATATTTAGGGGGATCAAATCTCGGCTTTAATCATTAGTTTTCGGCTTAAGTTAACAGCCCTGTTGGGGGTTATTTCTAGATAGTAGTTCGCATGGTGGGGAACATAATCACATCTCGAATACTAGCAGTATTCGTAAATAACATCACTAACCGATCAATTCCAATTCCCATTCCGCCACAATTTGGCATTCCTAAAGAGAGTGCTTGAATGAAGTCTTCATCCATCGGATGAGCTTCTTCATCTCCGGCATTTTTCTGGGCTAATTGTTCCTCAAATCGTTTACGTTGGTCTTGAGGATCATTTAATTCCGAAAAACCATTAGAATATTCTGTCCCGTGAATAAATAGCTCAAACCGTTCTACAAATCCCGGTTTAGAACGATGACGTTTTGCTAAAGGACTGACTTCTACCGGAAATTCTGTAATGAAAGTCGGTTGCATTAATTGATGCGAAACTAATTTATCAAATACCGCATAGAGAACATATCCTAAACTTTGGATGTCTAATTTTGATAAATGTAATCCTAAATCTTCAGCCGATTTAAGAGCTTCATCTAACTCTAAGGTATCAAAATCTAATCCCGTTTTTTCTCGCACTGCTTCCACCATTGTTTGTACTTTCCAATGGCTTCCGGTAAAGGTCGGATATTGTTCAGAATGGTTATATTTCCGTTCTAAACTAATCGTATCCCCCTGATATTCTAGCTCGATTTTATCCCCTAAAATATCTGTAGCTACTGCACAAATTAGATCTTCTACTAAGGTAATTAGATCAAAATAATCAGCGTAGGCTTGATACAATTCAATCGAGGTAAATTCGGGGTTATGGGTGCTATCAATGCCTTCATTTCTAAACACTCGCCCCATTTCAAATACCCGTTCAAACCCACCACAAATTGCTCGTTTTAAATGCAGTTCTGTGGCAATTCTCAGATATAAATTAATATCTAAAGCATTATGATGGGTAATAAATGGACGTGCCGCAGCACCGCCATAAATTGCTTGTAATACAGGGGTTTCTAATTCCTCAAAACAATGATCCCATAAATACGTCCGAATCCTTTTCAGAATTCGATTTCTAACTTTAAAAGTTTCTAAGGATTTCGGGTTACTAACTAAATCAATTTCTCGATGGCGACGACACAGTTCCGGGTCATTAATTCCATAATAGGAATCAGGAAAAGGCATTGTTGCTTTAGAAATCACAAAAATCCGTTCTACTTGTACAGATAATTCCCCTCGGTTGGTGCGACATCCTATTCCTTCGGCGGCAATAAAATCTCCTAAATCGAGATATTTTTTAACGTGATTAAAGGATAATCCGGTTTCGCCTATGACCAATTTTTTCTCTAGTTTGAGTTGAATAGTTCCCGCAATATCGGTTAACCCAATAAACCCAATACTTCCACTATCCCGTTTAAAGGTAATGCGTCCACAAACGGTTAAGGGAATAGCGTCGTGGTCGCTTTCTCCATCGTTTAATTCTTTTCCGGGTTGTGCGAATAAATCTTTAATCTCTTGGGTGGTATGTGACCGTTGAAGGGAGTGACTGGGATAGGGTTCTATTCCCAATGCTCTCAAGTCATCGACTTTCTGAGAACGAACTTCTACTTCATTGCGGGTTTCATTTTTAGCCATGTTGATGATTTCCTATATCAATTTATGCTCAATCTTTCATAATAACAGTGATTTGCTATTATTTGGAAGATTAATTTCTAGGTTCTTCCTCATCGGGTCGTTTTTGGGTTTTTCCTAGAAAATATAGTCGTTAGGGTCATATCCATCTAGGCAAAATCTGAAAAGGAGGTAAAATAGACGGAGAGCAAAACTATCCTCAGACAATTTATGCCAGCTTATAATGAAGTTTTAACTCAAGTTAAAAGTTTAACAATTACCGAGCAACTTCGCCTTTTAAATGATCTAAAATCCATGTTTGAACAAGGGATTAAAGTTGATGATAATGAGATTATTTCTATTGAAGATATTAATGAAAGTGAAGTTGCATTACAAGACTATTTAGCAGGACGTGATTCTGGTAAATCCCTAGAAGACATCGAGATTGAATTATTTGGAGGACAACTTGACTAAATGGCGTTTAATCATTTTGAAACCAGCAGAACGTTACTTAAAACGGCTCTCATCAGAGTACCAAGCTCGGATTATTCGGGCTTTAAAACTTCTGCTAGAAGATCCGAAATTTGGTTGATATTAAGTCTTTACAGGGTCGTCCAGAATGGCGTTTAAGGGTGGGAAATCATCGAATTTTGTTCGTTATTGATACTGAGAATAAAATTTATACTGTGACTCTAATTAAGCCTCGTGGAGATGTTTATAAATAAAGTGTTGCCATGAGGATATTCAGAAGTTCATATTAATGATAAACTAATACAAGGACAACCAAGAGGTGAATTATGGACGCTAAAGAACTGTTAGAAAGATACGCTAAAGGTGATCGTGATTTTGAGGGCGTAGAACTCTGTGAAGTAGACTTACAAAATGCTGATTTAACAGGAATTAACCTAAAAGAAGCAGATTTGACAAAAGCCAACTTAACCAAAACAACTCTAATTTCAGCTAATTTGAGTAATGCTTGTTTAGAATCAGCCAACTTAAGAGAAACGAATTTTAGTCAAGCAATACTGACTGAAGCTGATTTCCAAAAATCAATTATAGCTTATACTAATTTTGAATATGCTGATTTACAAGGTGCAGATTTAAGAAATATTTCTTTATCTAGTAATTTCAAGTTAACTGGAGCTAATTTTGCAGACGCTGATCTCAGTGCTTTAAATCTGGGAGGTCAAAAATTTGTAGATGTAAATTTTCAGAGGGCAAATTTTGTTAATACTAATCTTCAAGAAGCTGACTTATCGTATTTAGATTTAACAGGTGCAGATTTTACATTTGCCAATCTTGAATCTGCAAATCTAAGTTATGCTTGTTTAAAAAATGCGAACCTAAAGTTGGTAAATCTTAAAAAGGCTAATTTGATCAGAGCCAATGTTGAAAAAGCTAGTTTCATTGGTGCTAGACTAGATTTAGCTAATATCTATTTGGCTAACTTTGAAGAGGCTGAAACTTTAGCCACCGTAATGCCAGATTCCATTATTAATGACCCAGACAATTATACAATTATTATCGGAGAAGAACAACAAACTGTTATGACTCGTAAAATCATTAAAACCGAAAACGCTCCTAAACCCGTTGGCCCTTATAATCAAGCGGTAATGGTCAATAACATGATCTTTTTATCAGGACAAATTGCTATTGACCCCCGTATTAACCAAATTCTTTATCCCGATGACATCACCAAACAAACCGAAAGAGTAATGTCAAATTTAGAAGCGGTATTAACCGAAGCTGGTGCGACTTGGGAAAACGTGGTTAAAACCACAATATTCTTAAAAGATATGAACGATTTTACCCAAGTTAATGAAGTCTATTCTAAATATTTTAAACCCGAAACAGCCCCCGCTAGGGCGACCGTGGAAGTTTCCCGTCTTCCCAAGGATGTATTAGTAGAAATCGAGTGTATCGCCGTTCTCTAAACTCCCCCCACAGCACACATACCATCTATTCTCCCGACACCCAACAACAATCAACGGTCAAGCGAAATGTAACGAAATATTACAAAAATGCCGTTATAGAGGCATAACGTCTTGACATCTGAAAACAGGTTCGTTATCTTGAGATACATACCCGGGTACACAAGTTCACAGTCCTATGCAAAATAAGCAAAAGGTAACTCTCTATCTTCCGCCGGAACTGCACCGCAAATTAAAAATTAAAGCGGCAGTTGAATCAGAACCGATGTCATCCATTGCTGAACGAGCCATTGTTTTCTACCTCAACAATTCCGAATTGGTAGACGAAGTGGAGGCATCCTATGGACAAACCCATCGGGTTTACTCCTGTCCAGAGTGTTCCAGTTCCATCATTATTAAGGAAGGGGAATTAAGCTCATTAAGAGAGCAGCCCAGTGTCCTATCCGATGATGAACTTCCCGTCCAACCTGTGAGAGATGTAGAATCGAGCACGGCGCAATCGGGAGAAGAACTGGTTCCTTGCTAAATCCCTAGCTTCGAGACTGACACAAGTTGTGTTCAGAATCAGAGGTTAGGAATTGCAAATTCTGTAAACGTTAAACCGTCTCTATTGGATCGAGGACTATGCAAGAAGAACTCAGTATCTTAATTGAAGCCCGATATCCTCTGATCTACCTCGTCACCTCTGAGGAAGAGCGGTCTGAGCAGGCAATCGCCAAAATCGCACAAGCTAAACGCCAGAGAGAGGTTTATGTATGGACAGTGACTCGCGGCCTAGTCAAATACGATCAAGCCCGAACCGCCGTTCAGTCCAACACAGTCTCTCCGCAAGCGGCGCTCGAATGGGTGATTCGGCACAGAGAGCCTAACGTAAGCGGAAGTATCTATATATTTAAAGATTTGCATCCCTTTAAAGATTCTCCTGAAGTGACCCGGTGTTTGCGGGATGCGATCGCCAGTTTCAAAGGCACAAACAAGACAATCATCTTAATGTCGCCGATTCAATCTATTCCCATCGAGCTAGAGAAAGAAGTTGTGGTTCTGGACTTCGCTCTGCCCGATATGAAAGAACTGAATCAAGTGTTAACCTCCCAACTCGAACAAGCCCGTTCTCGACGTTTAACCACCGAAGGACGAGAAAAACTGCTAAAAGCAGCTTTAGGCTTAACCCGGGATGAGGCGGAAAAAGTCTACCGCAAAGCTCAAGTCACCGCCGGGCGTCTCACTGAAGAAGAAGTTGATGTTGTTCTCACCGAGAAAAAGCAACTGATTCGACGCAATGGCATTTTAGAATACATTGATGTCGATGAAACGATCGACTCAGTGGGAGGTTTAGAAGAACTGAAACGGTGGCTACACCAACGTTCCAACGCCTTCACCGAAAGAGCCAGAGAATATGGCCTACCCCAACCCAAGGGAATGTTAATTTTAGGGATACCCGGATGCGGAAAGTCCCTGATTGCCAAAACCACCTCTCGGTTATGGGGATTACCCTTACTCCGGTTGGATATGGGTCGGGTGTATGATGGTTCAATGGTAGGTCGTTCCGAAGCTAACCTGAGAAACGCCTTGAAGACGGCTGAATCCATTTCCCCTGTAATTCTATTTATCGATGAATTAGATAAATCCTTTGCAGGAAGTGCCGGATCAGCAGATTCTGATGGGGGAACCTCCAGTCGCATCTTTGGATCATTCCTGACCTGGATGCAGGAAAAAAGCTCTCCTGTATTCGTGATGGCAACCGCCAACCGAGTTGAACGTTTACCTGGGGAATTCCTCAGAAAAGGCCGATTTGATGAAATCTTCTTTGTTGATCTCCCCACAAAAGAAGAACGCCAAGATATTTTCAGAATTCATCTGTCCAAACGCCGTCGGGAAATTGAACGCTTCGATTTAGAGCAACTTTCTACCGTTTCCGAAGGCTTTTCTGGAGCAGAAATTGAGCAAGCCGTAATCGCTTCCATGTATGAGGCTTTTGCTCAAGACCGCGAGTTTACGCAGCTTGATATCATTGCCGCGATTAAATCGACCCTCCCGTTATCCAAAACGATGAACGAACAGGTAACGGCACTACGAGATTGGGCGAGACAGCGCGCACGTCCGGCTGCATCTGCCATCGCTGAATATCAGCGCATGGAGTTCTAAAAGCTTACTCCTAGTCCAAATAGGAGATAAGGCTAGTCACCAAAACAGGCTAGCAGTTCCCCAAAAAAAAAGCCGTCCTCTTTATAAAGACGGCATTGATTCTAACCAAACCGTTGTTGTTTCGTTTTCAGTTCCACGGAGGATACCTAAATGTCTCACTTTAGCACACTGCGTACCAAAATCACCGATTCTGAAATCCTGAAAGCTTCTCTGCGGGATCTGGGCATTAGCACCAAAACTAGCGCCGATGTTCGCGGATACAACGGCCAACGGGTTCGTGCCGACTTGGTTGCAGTTCTTGAAGGCGAATATGATTTGGGCTGGTCTCGCAACAGCGATGGTACTTTCGATTTAATAGCTGATCTGTGGGGTGTTGCTAAAAAACACAACCAAACCGAACTGATCAACTCTATCAACCAAAAATACGCCGTTAACAAGACCTTAGCTGATGTCAAACAGCGCGGTCTGCAAAACGCCAACGTGAAATTGGTTGTCCAAAAATAGTTGGTCAGAGCGTTCCCAAGCTTGCGGGTTAACCGAATTTAGACGGGTTAACCCGTTTTTCTATTTGCAAGTCGATCAATTTATGAGATATCTTAGATATATTCAATATAGTGGATCGGTAATCTACTACTTAAAAAACGTAGCGAATTCTCATGCAAACTGAAGCTTTTAGCGAGCTTTTTCCACTATTCAAGGGGGCCAATCCTGAAACATTAGAATGGCTGCTATCCGTTGCTGTCAAACATGAATATCCAGCCGACCGGGCTGTGGTCATGGAAGATGCTTGGGGGAATGCCGTTTATTTTGTCGTTTCTGGGTGGGTGAAAGTCCGACGTTTATCTGGGGAGGAAGTCGTGACATTAGCCATTTTGGGACATGGAGATTTCTTTGGAGAAATGGCGATTTTAGATGAATCCCCCCGTGCTAATGATGTCATTGCCCTATCATCAGTCCGATTAATTAGTGTTTCTGCCCAACGCTTTATCCAAACGTTGTTTAAAGATCCTCAACTGCACCATCGAATGTTGCAATTAATGGTGCGCCGTTTGCGTCAAACGAACCAACGGTATCAAATTCGTCACCGACCTCCTGCCGTAAAACTCGCCAATACCCTCGTAGAATTAGCCGAAAATTACGGTCAGCACAGTGAAAAAGGGGCGGATATTTTTAATATTCCTTTCCAAGATTTAGCGGATGTTACGGATATTTCCTTGGAAGAAACGAGCAAAATAATGGATAAAATTATGAGTAAAGGTTGGATGAGTATTGATGAAGAACAGCAAGTGATTCATTTGCTTAATCTCAAACATTTAAACCATCTTGCCAGCCAATAAATCCGAAACATTTAATATATAGGGAAGAGGAAATAGGGAAGAAGGAATAGGAAATCAACTCCCTGTTTCCTGTTTCCTGTTCCCTCTTGGATAAAAATTATGACTGAAGCAACTCAAACCCTTCCGCCTTCTCTGACTACGGTTACTCCTGTCTTACAATATTGGGTGGCGATCCCTAAACCCGAATCCCATTTATTTGAAATTAGCTTACGAATTCGAGGAGATATTCTTTCATCCTCCCCCTTAGATTTAAAAATGCCCGTTTGGACTCCAGGGTCTTATTTGGTGCGGGAATATGCCCGACATATACAAGATTGGCAAGTTTGTGATGCTGAAGGAAATCCCTTAAAATGGCGAAAGTTGAGTAAAAATCATTGGCAAATTCAACAGGAATCTGCAACAGAAATTACGGTTTCCTATCGGATTTTTGCCAATGAATTAAGTGTCAGAACGAATCATTTAGACTCATCTCATGGTTATTTTAATGGGGCAGCTTTATTTTTCTATATACCAGGATATGAACAACAACCTATTCATGTCACTATAGAACCCCCGAAAACTTGGACAGTTAGCACAATCTTACCCACGATTCCTAATCAATCTAATACGTTTTATGCCTCTAATTTTGATACATTAGTCGATAGTCCCTTTGAAATTGGAACCCATCGGTTATATGAATTTCAAGTTGAAGGAAAACCCCATCAATTAGCAATTTGGGGAGAGGGAAATCTGAATCCTGAACGATTACTCACGGATTTTCAAAAAATTATAGCCGTAGAATCAGACTTATTTGGGGGTTTACCATACAAACGCTATTTATTTTTATTGCATCTTTCTAATCATGGCTTTGGCGGGTTAGAACATAAAGATTCTTGTTCTTTAATTTATTCTCGATTTGGGTTTCGCAACACGGATAAATATAATCGGTTTATGCAATTAGTCGCCCATGAATTTTTCCATTTATGGAACGTTAAACGCATTCGACCCAAAGCCTTAGAAATGTTTGATTATGAACAGGAAAATTATACGCCCTCTCTGTGGTTTTCGGAAGGAACAACCAGCTATTATGATATGGTAATTCCCTACCGGGCGGGCATTTTTGATGTTAAGGGGTTTTTGAATGCGATCGCCAAAGATATTACTCGCTTACAAACCATACCAGGGCGATTAGTTCAACCCTTAAGTGAATCGAGTTGGGATACTTGGATTAAACTCTATCGGCGAGAATCCCATAGTGATAATAACCAAATTTCCTATTATTTAAAAGGGGAATTAGTGTCATTTTTACTGGATTTATTAATTAGAGAAAAACACGAAAATCAGCGATCGCTTGATGATGTCATGCGTCAAATGTGGTCAGAATTTGGTCAACCCGAAATCGGCTTTACTCCTGAACAATTAGAACAGGTGATTGAATCTATTGCTGAAACCTCTTTAAACGATTTCTTCCAAAACTATTTGTATGGACTGGATGAACTTCCCTACAATCAATATTTAGAGCCATTTGGGTTACAATTAATTGCAGAAACAACGGATGAAACCCCCTATTTAGGCTGCAAAATTGCGTCCGAAAAAGGGCGAGAAATTATTAAATTTGTGGAAGTCGGGAGTCCGGCTGAAACCGCAGGATTAGATATTAATGATGAACTTTTAGCCTTAAATGGATTTAAAGTTACCTCTGACCAATTCCATGAACGGTTAAAAGATTACAAACCGGGAGATACAATAGAATTAACGTTTTTTCATCAAGATTTGTTGCGAACTTGTCAAGTTACCTTAACATCTCCCCGTCCTAATCATTATAAAATCGTTTCTGTTAGCCAACCCACCCCTCAACAAAAACGAAATTTTGAAGGATGGTTAGGCTGTCCTTATCACAATTTATGATCAGTAATCAGTAATCAGTAATTCGTAATTCGTAATTCGTAATTCGTAATTCGTAATTCGTAATTCGTAATTCGTAATTCGTAATTCG
>CAITND010000250.1 GCA_903893625.1 uncultured Oscillatoriales cyanobacterium | reverse complement strand
GCTCCCCCTGCTCCCCCTGCTCCCCCTGCTCCCTACTCCCCACAGCCCACTCCTTGTTCCCCGGTGGCGCAGGCTTGTTCTGCCATTCCTAGAGCCACTGCATCAAATACAGGTGCGGCCCATTGTCGCCCTGCTTGAATAGACCCAGCCCGTTGAATAATTTCTGCGGCTTGAGCAACTTCAATAATAGCAATTTTAGGATTATATTCGGCGGCTCGTTCAATCATCGGATGCCATGCTAAAGAATGACCCTCACGATTATTTTGACCCCCTCGCACTCTGGGCCCAATATTAACTAAATGTTGCTGTTGATAAAAGGGTGCTAAACGGTTTTGAATGCGATATTCCCACCACAAATCACGCTGATGAAGTCCGGTAACTAACATTTGAGCACCCGGACGAGGATTTGCAGCATTAGGAATATTGGCATCGGCGCTTAAAACCACCGTTTGTACAGAAGAATTTCCCTTATGAACTCCCGCAATAAAATGTTCTAAAGCTTGAAATCCATCGATACTTTCTCCATACATGGAAATTGTCGGAGTTAACACATAAAATCCTAATTTTTCTAAGCGTCGTTTCATTTCTTCAACCGTAATAGAATTCCAAACTCGACCCACAGAAACGCCATTAACACTCGCCCCAGATTGTAACCCATTACTGGTATATTGCATCGGTAAAATCGCAATCGGTTTATCTGTATTAATCCGAATAGGAGCAACATCGGCATGAGTCCAATTTTTCCCGGTATAATTGTAGCGAACTTGATAAATCCCTTGTCCGGCTTCATATTCATAAGACCGACCATCTTCTAAAATCGCAACGGTTTCGGTCGGGTTGGAATTTTGACATTGAGAAACAGAAGCATTGGAGTTAGTCAGACAGGGGTTAAAAGTTTGGGCGGTTACAGGATAGGAAAAGCCTAAAATTAGGGAGGTGAGACAGAGGGCAATTTTTGTTTTCATGGAGAATTAATAGGTTAATTTAATCGGTTGTTAAAGGTTCAACAAAGGACTGTAACATAAATCAGGAAAACTGAACCGCAATTTTATAAATTAACCGAGTGTTTTATGATCATTTTTAAGCTTAAACTGACTAGATAAGCAAAACCTGCGACTAAAATAATCGTCGCACCGGATGTTAAATTAAAAAAGTAAGAAATTCCTAAGCCTAATGTTGTGAAAATCATTCCTAAACTACTAGATAACAGCATCATTTGTTTTAAATCTTTAACAAATTGTCCTGAAATGGCTGCCGGAATTGTTAATAGGGCAATCACGAGAATTAAACCTACAACTTTCATCACCATAACAACGGTTAAGGCAATGGCGACAATTAACATTAAATAAAGTTGATCAACGGGTAAATTCCGGGTTTCTGCAAAAACGGGATCAAAGGAAATTGCTACTAACTCTTTATAAAATAAAATCACCATCAACCCAATTAGAATATCTAAGATTAACATCAGAATTAAATCCGCTTGGGGAACGGTGAGAATACTGCCAAATAAATAACTCATTAAATCAACTTTATAACCGGGGGTTAAATCAATAAAAATAATCCCAATTGCCATTCCTATCGCCCACATTACGCCAATAATAGTATCTGCCCGTTGTTGGGTTTTTCGATATACTAACCCCATTGCTAATGCTGAAAATACAGAAAATGCGATCGCTCCCACAACAGGATTAAATTGAAAAAAATAACCCATGCCAATACCTCCATAAGCTGCGTGAGCAATGCCACCACTAATAAAAACAATTCGATTCACAACAACAAATGTGCCAATTATGCCACAAGCAATACTTACTAAGAATCCTGCAATTAAGGCATTTCGCATAAATTCAAATTGTAATAATTTAATTAATTCTGCCAGCATTTTTTTAAATTTTAGATAAATTTTATAGAGACAAAAGGGCAAGTTAATCAGAAACTCGCCCCTAAATTAATTAAAATAACGCCCCTATAGAACGCCCCATATTTTCAATTTTCATGGCTTCTATTGCGGCTGTTGGTTCATAACCACAGTGAACCATACAATCTGCACATTTGGGATTTCCGCTTGATTTTCCGTATTGTTCCCAGTCGGTTTTTTCCAATAATTCTTGATAACTGGAATAATACCCTTCATTTAACAAATAACAGGGTTTTTGCCATCCTAAAACACTGTAACTGGGACTTCCCCAAGGGGTACAATCATAATCTTCTTTTCCCATTAAAAAATCGAGGAATAAAGGATTGTGATTAAAATTCCATTTCTTTTTACCAGATTGATAGGGAGATAAAATTTCACGGAATAAGGCTTTGGTTTGTTCCCGTTTTAAGAAATGTTCTTGATCCGGTGCCCATTCATAACTATAACCTGGAGAAATCATCATCCCATCTAACTCTAAACTTTCCAGAAAATCAAAGAATTTCTGCATTTCTTGAGGATTAGCACCAGCAAATACCGTTGTATTAGTCGTGACTCTAAATCCTTTAGATTTTGCAATTTTAATGGCTTGAACTGCAATTTCAAACACGCCTTGTCGATCTACACATTGATCGTGATGTTCTTTTAATCCATCCAAATGCACACTAAAAGTTAAATAGGGAGAGGGTTTAAATTTATCTAAACTTTTTTCCAATAAAATTCCATTGGTACACAAATAAATAAATTTTTTGCGGTCTACTAAACCCTGCACAATTTGATCAATTTGGGGATGTAATAAAGGTTCACCTCCGGGGATAGACACCACAGGTGCGCCACATTCTTCTACGGCTTTAAAACAGTCTTCAGGGGTTAAATTTTGCTTGAGAATTTCTTTAGGATGTTGAATTTTTCCACAGCCAGAACAGGCTAAATTACAGCGAAATAACGGTTCTAACATTAACACTAGGGGGAATTTTTTTCGCCCCATTAACCGTTGCATAAATAAATATTTGCCAACGGAGATCGCTTGTTCAATTTGAATGGCCATTTTTCTCCTCTTAGATCACGGATTTAGATGGATTTCGCGGATTTCGCGGATTTTTAGGGGTGGGTTTATCAAGATTTGGATTGATTAAAAAATATCTGACTGAACCCGCCCGTACCCGTCAACGGTCAACTTTTAACATAAACCAATTAACGGCATCTTTCAAGGCAGTTTTAATCGCAGATTGAGGTAAACCCAATTCTTGAACTGCTTTTGAGGGATTATAATACATTGGTTGTCTTGACATTTTCACGCCATCTAAGGGGATAGAGGGTGTTTTCCCTAGTTGTGCTAAAATCATTTCATCGACCCACGCAATGCTTAAGGGAAGCCAAATGGGGATAGTTTTTTGAGGGGCGGGTAAACCTGTTATTTCTGATAATAACTCTAAAAATTCTTTTAAGGTTAAATTTTGATGACCTAAAATATAGCGTTCTCCGGTTTTTCCTTTTTCTAAGGCGAGTAAATGCCCTTGGGCAACATCTCTAACATCAATAAAATTTAATCCGGTATTGACATAAGCAGGCATTTTTCGGCGGAGAAAGCGCAATATTAATTCCCCTGTCGGCGTAGGTTTAATATCCCACGGGCCAACAGGGGTACTGGGATTAACAATCACAATATCCTGACCTAATTGTACCGCATGATGCGCTTCTTGTTCTGCCCAATATTTAGATTTTTTATAATATCCGACTAAATTCTCAACCGGACTTTGATAGGTTTCATTAACAGCAACACCCGGTTTTACCCCAATTGCAGCAACGGAACTGGTATAAATAGTTCGTTCAATTTCAGCTTGTCTAGCGGCGGCTAAAATATTACGAGTTCCGAAAATATTATATTGTTCTAATAAGGGTTTATCCCTTTGCCACAAAGAATAATGGGCGGCACAATGGAATAAGACCTGACACCCTTTTAAAGATTGAGATAAGTTAGAATCTGTTAAATTTCCTTGAACAATTTCAACCTCTAAATTTTTCAAGTTTTCTAAATTACTCTCAGGACGAACCAACGCCCGAACTGCATAGTTATTTTTCAATAACAATCTAACTAAATTCGCCCCAATAAACCCCGTCCCACCGGTTACAAATACTTTCATCATTTTTTAGTGTCTTTGTGTCTATTAACTCTATTTCTTAAATCGTTGTTTAATTTTCAACCATTCATCTTCTAAGAATGTATTTAAAACAGGAACTACAATTAAACTTAATAAGGTAGAAGTGATTAAACCTCCAATAATAGCAACAGCCATCGGTTGTCTTAATTCTGCCCCTGCTCCTAATCCTAACGCAATTGGTAACATTCCTAAAATTGTTGAGGAAGTGGTCATAATAATCGGTCTTAAACGGACTGCGCCCGTTTCAATAATAGCTTGATCTCGACTCATGCCTTTTTGACGGAGTTGGTTAACATAATCCATCAGTAATAACACATTTTTATCTAATAATCCTAACAGGAAGATTAACCCAATTAAAGAGATAATTCCAAAAGCACTTTGAGTGACTAATAATGCTAACATTGCCCCAACTAAACATAACGGAAGTGTTAACCCAACAACAGCAGGTTCTACCCAACGACCAAATAATAAAAATAGTAACCCTAACATACAAATAACAGAAAAAATCAGAGTAACAAGAAAGCTATTTAAAACTTGACCAATTCGGGCTGAATCTCCTGTTAATTTTAACGTTATCCCATTAGGAATTAAGGGTTGGGCAATGTTAAAAACTTGATTGGTTGCATCTCCTAATAATTGACCTTGGCTTAAATTAGCTGTAACATAAGCAGCCCGTTGACCATTAAAGCGTTCAATTTGGTTAATCTCATTAGATGTATTTTCTTCTCCTGTTGCTCGAACATCCACAAAACCAGGCAATTTTGCTACTTTTTCTTGAATGGTTTTGGCAGTATTTTGTAAAAGATTAACATCATCTCCCACTAACACAATTTGTAAGGGTTTCTCATCTCCTGTTTCTACAAATTGAATATCTTCGACACTGACGGTTACGTTATTAATTGGGGGTAAATTAGAACGAATTTGGTCTTGAGTTTCTAAGGTCGTAAATTGACGATCATTTTTTAATTTAACATAAATTCTGCCTTTATTCGGTTGTCCTTTAATTCCTATAATTGTAAATGCTTCTTCCACATCGGGAGTGTTCAAAACAACGCTTTCTATTTTGTCTCCTGTCGTCCGAGTTTTTCTCAAAAATAATTGAATTGGATTTCGAGCTAAATCCATTAACCAATCAAACGCTCCCTGTTGTTGAAACATATTTGTTTCGACCGTTGGGGTGTCTGTAGGAGTTTCTTGGGTTTGAGAACTTTTTTGAACCTTAATATTAGAAATTTGAGGTAAAGGATAGGAATAATTAATCACAAATTCTCCTCGGTCTAATCGAGGTAAAAAGCCTTGAGGAACAAAAGGAATTAATGCTAAACCTGCAACAAAACTCAAAATAGCGATTAAAATAACCCGTTTTCGATGGGTGAGTGACCATTGCAATAATCGTCGATAAGTTTCAATAATTGGGTTAGGTTTAGGAGGATAATTTTCAGGTTTATTTTTGGCAGGTTTTAACCAATAAACTGCTAAAACGGGAGATAAAGTTCTAGCTACTAATAATGATATAACCACAGCCGAAGAAATCGTTAAAGCAAAGGGTTTAAAAAACTGTCCTAACGCATCTCCCATAAAGGCAACGGGGAGAAAAACCGCTACAATTGTTAAGGTGGAAGCTGTTACTGTTAAACCAATTTCATCCGTTCCTTTAATCGCGGCATCTCTGGGGTTTTCTCCCGCTTCAATTAATCGGGCAATATTCTCCACATCAACAATCGCATCATCAATGACAATTCCAATTACTAATGCTAACGCTAATAACGTAATTGTTTCTAAGTTAAATCCAGCAATTGCCATCACAATACAGGTTCCTAATAGGGAAGTCGGAATGGCTAAAGCTGTAATTAAAGTAGCTCTAAAATTTCTTAAAAAGGGGAATACAACCGCAATCGCTAAAACAATGGCTAATAATAATTCATTAATCGTAGCATGGGTCGCTTTTCTAATATAATCCGCTTGGGTTTCGGCTAAAAATAGCTTGACATCTTGTAATTTTTGTTGTAATATATTAACAGTATTTTCAACCTGATTTACCACTTCTAAAGTATTGGCATCACTGCGTTTTACCACCTGAACCGCTAACACATTTTCACCATTATATCGAACTAACGTTGGCGGATCTGGAATTAAGGTTAGAGAACTGGATAAAGAGGCGATATCCTTTTTGATTTCCCTGGCTAACCCATCCCCTAATAGATTAACTTTTAATACCCCAGGTAACACTTTAAGTTGGGGAATAATTTCGGATTTTGTTAGGGTTGTTAATTCTTTTAATGTTAGGCTTTCACTTTTAATTGCGTAAGTAATCGCCGTTGATTCATTTAAGTTTAACGGAATTACATTGTAGGTCGTTTTCGGTGGCAATTGAATCGTTTTTAAAGCCGTTTCTACTTGATTTGTTGAAGATTCTAAACTTGTTCCCACTAAAAATGCTAAACTGACAATACTACGACCTGCATAAGTCGATGAACGCAAATCATAGACCCCTTCAATGGATTTTACCCCGGTTTCTATGGGTAAAGTAACGTTTAATTCTGTTTCCGTTGCGGTGGGAATAGGTGCAGTGGTACTGACCACAACAACCGGAAAAGTTACCTCTGGAAATAAGGCATATTTGAGGCTACTAAATGCCACAATTCCTGCTACAATTACCCCAATCCAAAACCCAATTGCAATTCGAGGATGAGCGATGCAGGCACGAGAAATATTGAACCGTTCTCGCACAGCAGGTTTTAGAGGAGACTGAATCATAAGAGGTGTTAAAAATTAATGATCATTAAACTTTTTATTGTATCGTTGAAGGTTAACGATTAACCATTAACCCTCAACATTAGTTTATTGGATCAAATTTGTCGCACATTCAATGCCCACATCCACAAACTCATCAGGGGATTCTTTCGTTTTTTGAGCTTGAGTATAAATTTTCAGAAATTGCTCAAAACTGTACCGAGATTGAAATTGATTAATCGTACATTGACATACCGTTTTCGCCTGTTGTTCGGTCAAACCTTCTTGAATACTGCGTTGACTACAACTGCTGATATAAGTATTGACAATTTCTTGGGGATATTGATATTTAGGTTTCGGTTGAGTGGGATGATTTTGGGCGAAACTTGAGACCGGATAAAGTCCAAAACCCAAGAATAATGTAAAAGAAAACAGACTCACAATGACAAAAGGATTGATAATATTCATAGAGGATGATTTCTAAATGATAGAGCAACTTTTGATTTCCAATCACAGCGAGAATGGTACTCCCAGATGAATTGGCAACGCCTACAATTGAAACATAGATTCTGTCTAAAAATTTTACTCCTCAGCGCAGTGATTGTGTTAATTGCGTTGTTGAGTAGTGTCTGGCATCAAATACAAGGGTTGTCTCTGGCTTCTCAACAACCTATAGATACATTTTTTGTCCTGGGGGGAAGTATTCGCCGGGAAATGTATGTCACCCAACTGGCAAAACAATATCCTGATATTCGCATTTTAATTTCAACGGGATCAGATGATCCTTGTATTGTAAAATTATTTGAACGGGAACAAGCGCCGACACAACAAGTTTGGTTAGAAAAGTGTGCTAATTCTACCTTTGATAATTTTGTTTATAGTCAACCGATTCTGAATAAATGGCACGCTCATCATGTTAAATTAATCACCTCTGGGACTCATTTACCCCGTGCAAAATGGATGGCTCAAATTATGTTAGGATCTCATGGAATTTGGGTAGATATAGAAACAGTAAAAGAACCTGGGGTTCCTGCTAATCAAGAATTATGGCTAAAAACAGGACTGGATGTAACCCGAACTTTTTTATGGGCGTTAGCAAGTCAAGTGATTCAACCCTCCTGTTCTAATTTTATTCAACTTGAGGAAGTGAATCTTAAAAAGTGGTGTCAGGAAAAATTCTCGTGTGAATATCAAAGTCATATTGAACGGAAATCAATTTGTCCTTGAAAGATTAATTTTTATGGTAATCATAATGTTTATCGAAAAAAATGGGTATAAAACCCCTAAGTTCTACTTAGGCTTTATATTAGGTTGTCTATTGACATCTGATTGTGCTACCATTTCCAGTAACAGGAAAAGGTAAGCAACCTGTCTAAAAACCTAGTCTGCCTAGCGG
>CAITND010000249.1 GCA_903893625.1 uncultured Oscillatoriales cyanobacterium | reverse complement strand
GAGCAGGGGGAGCAGGGGGAGCAGGGGGAGCAGGGGGAGCAGGGGGAGCAGGGGGAGCAGGGGGAGCGGGGGGAGCAGGGGAGGCAGGGGGAGCGTCCTCGCTCGCTAACCGTCAACCGTCAACCGTCAACCGTCAACCGTCAACAGCCAACCATCAACAGCCAACCATCAACAGCCAACAGTCCCCCCAACCACCCGTGCACGGGGGGCAGGGGGGCGTCAACCATCAACGAACAGCAAAAATTAAGGAAGAATTAAGAAAAAAGTGATAAGCATTTCTGCTAGATTTGATATACACCAGTTATGTCTTGTCGAGGCAGAGTTGATTAGAAATTACTAAGCCTGATCGAATAAAGGATATTTTTTGACAGGTTCCCTTTAGAATAATAAATAGGTAATTATGCCGAGATTGGAAACTAATATGACGCAAAAAAATACTCACAGTCCTGTTTCACTCTCCGATAGAGAACTGCAAGTTGTGGAGTTAGTTGCGAGTGGATTAACGAATCAAGAAATTGCGGAGAAACTAGAGATTAGTAAACGTACAGTTGATAATCATATCAGTAACATTCTCACAAAAACTGCAACGGATAACCGAGTGGCATTAGTCCGTTGGGCGTTGCAATGGGGAAAGGTTTGTCTGGATAATATTAACTGCTGTTCTCTACCGCTTATGACCGATGAAGAAGAAATGGAGGCTGTCATTTCTTCTTCAGTAGAATAGCGGAACAATAGGTTAACGTTGAATGCAAACAGTTAAACAGAAACAACGGCTTCGCTATCAAGTTCGGTGTCCGAAACTTCCCTTAACGGTGTATCGGGAAGTTGCTGCACATTTGCGTCAAGTGGAAGGAGTGGACACGGGTTTAATCCCGACAAGCATCAGTCAAAATGAAATACCGCCAGAATTTGATTACACTCAAAGTCAAGTTGGCAGTTTATGGATCGAATATGATGACACTCATGATTCGGTAACTCGTCAACAGATTGATCAAATTTTGGCGTATTATAATGATCGTTATGGCGCCTGGGAAACAATCGATCCGCCACAGGACTAACGATTAATTTTGAAACCAATGGAACTGATAAAAGCATTACGAGGAACACGCGATATTCTACCTGATGAAATTGGATACTGGCAATGGGTGGAGTCTGTTGCCAGAGATATTTTATTCAGGGCAAATTATCAAGAAATTCGCACCCCAATTTTTGAACAAACGGCTTTATTTGAACGCGGTATTGGGGAAGCGACGGATGTTGTCGGCAAAGAAATGTATACGTTTGTTGACCGGGGTGAACGTTCAATTACCTTGCGTCCAGAGGGAACAGCCGGAGTTGTTCGCAGCTTTATTGAAAACAAACTCCACGCCACAGGAGGAGTGCAACGGTTGTGGTATACGGGGCCGATGTTTCGCTATGAACGACCCCAAGCCGGACGTCAACGACAGTTTCATCAAATTGGGGTTGAGGTGTTAGGAAGTCGGGATGCAAGGGCTGATGTTGAAGTGATTGCGATCGCGACTAATATATTACGAAGGTTAGGATTAAAAAATTTAAACCTCAACTTAAATTCTGTGGGAAATTCAACGGATCGCCAAGCTTATCGTCAAGCTTTAGTAGATTATTTAACCCAATATAAAGATGAATTAGATGCAGATTCTCAAGATCGATTATCTCGAAATCCGTTAAGAATTTTAGATAGTAAAGACCCACGCACTCAAGAAATTGTCCAGGATGCACCGAGTATTTTAGAGTATTTAGGAGATGATTCTCGCGCTCATTTTGAACAAGTTAAACACCTATTAACGGCGTTAGAAATTCCCTACAGTTTGAACCCTCGATTAGTGAGAGGATTAGATTATTATACCCATACGGCCTTTGAAATTATTTCTGATGATTTAGGTGCCCAAGCAACGGTTTGTGGGGGCGGTCGTTATGATGGTTTAGTCCAAGAATTAGGAGGCCCAGAAACCCATGCTGTGGGTTGGGCTATTGGTTTAGAACGGTTAGTGATTCTATTACAACAGTTGAATTCTCTTTCCGGTTCTAGCTTAGATTTTTATATGGTTTCTAGGGGCAATTTAGCAGAATCTCAAGGGTTAATTTTAGCTCAAAAATTGCGTCAAAATGGCTTCAGTGTGGAGTTAGATTTAAGTGGGAGTGCCTTTGGGAAACAGTTTAAACGGGCTGATCGCAGTGGTGCAGTGGCTTGTTTAGTATTAGGAGATGCGGAGGCAGAACAGCAAACAATTAAGTTAAAATGGTTAAAATCGGGTGAGGAAATCACGATTAATCAATCGGATTTATTCGATAAAATTGATCAATTTCGTCAACAAATCCAAACCATAAAAAACACTTAGCAGGGAATAGGGAATAGGGAATAGGGAATAGGGAATAGGGAATAGGGAATAGGGAATAGGGAATAGGGAATAGGGAATGGGGAATGGGGAATGGGGGTAGGAAGATTTTAGATGGTGCGTGCGCGGAGCTTACGCACCCTACATTGATGTTGATAGTTAGGAAATCTTTTAACCTCCGGCTGCAAAGGTTCCCATGATAATAATTGATAGGGCTAAACCGGGGAACAACAGAATCAATAACATTAAAAGATCGTGAGTATTCATCGGAAGAATATTGTTTGAATTTACTTTTCCATAGCATAACATAATTTCCCAAAACTGGGTTCAAATTTAAAAAATATTAGTGAAAAAAACTGTAGGGGTTTGGAAACTATATCCTATTCCCCTTGGGTTGGGAGACCCAACCCCTACGATAAAAATTAATTTTGAGTTCCGGGTCAAGATTCAACACAACTATAGATGACCACGCTACAATATAAAATCAAACCCTTTAGATAAAAGCCATGAATAATCATCAAGACAATGCCTCTCAATATAACCTAGGTCAGGAGGAAGAAATAAAACGTCAGCAAAAGGAATTTGAGTTTGATTTAATTACCGTTAACTCCCAAGGAAAGGAAACCAAACGAGAACACTGTCGGGCTGAATTTTTTAAACAAGATTTAGGCAATAATATCAGTTTAGAAATGGTATCCATTCCTGGGGGAACTTTTATGATGGGTGCAGCCCAAAATGAAGCAAATGCTCAGAGTTATGAATATCCCCAACATCCCGTTAATATTCCTGCATTTTCTATGGCAAAATATCCTGTTACTCAAGCTCAATGGGAAGCTATTATGGGAAATAATCCTTCTAGTTTTAAAGGCGCAAACCGACCCGTTGAAAATGTAAATTGGCACGAAGCACAGGAATTCTGTCAGCGACTTTCCCAAAAAACAGGCAAAACCTACCGTTTACCCAGTGAGGCGGAATGGGAATACGCCTGTCGTGCTAAAACTGAAAGTCCTTTCCATTTTGGTGAAACCATTACAGCCGATTTAGCTAATTATGACGCAAGTAATACCTACGGCAGTGGGCCAAAAGGAACCTATCGTCAACAAACCACCGATGTCGGTAGTTTCCCTCCAAATGCCTTTGGATTATACGATATGCACGGCAATGTTTGGGAATGGTGCGCCGACCCTTGGCATGGAAATTATGATGGTGCGCCCATGTATGGTAGCGTTTGGGAGTTGGGCGGAAATACTCAATACCGGGTGATGCGAGGAGGTTCGTGGCGCTACGTTCCCAGGTTTTGTCGCGGTGCCGGTCGTCCCTGGGTCGTGCCGGTCGGTCGGAACGGGGAATGCGGCTTTCGTGTTGTTTCCTCCCCGCCTGTGTGGACTCTTTAGCCCTTTGTCCTTTAGCCCTTTTGCCGAGAAATCGGGTTTCTGCCTTAACCTTTGCTAAATCATAAAAAGATGACTGAAGAAACCCGATTTCTGAGCACCTATAAACACACCGAGACGAAAAATCCGGTATCGTTGTTGTACCGGGTAATTTTTCTGATGAAGTTGCCATTGGAACCCTCAAAAGTATCTGGAAACAAGCACAATTAGAGGATAAACCATGAAAGAATATATTGTCATTTTTGAATGGGCTGGGAGTAACTATTCTGCTTATGTTCCCGACTTACCCGGTTGTATTTCTACAGGAAAAACCTTAGAAGAAACAGAAAATAATATTAAAGAAGCGATTGAACTGTATATTGACACTCTGCGGGAAGATGGTCAAGCTATTCCCGAACCTTCTCTAACCGTTAAGACAATTTCTGTTGCTGCTTAACGAGTCGAGAAATCGGGTTTCTGCCTTAACCTTTGCTGCATAATAGAAAGATAGCTGAAGAAACCCGATTTCTGAGTCCCTATCAGCAATTGGAGAAATTACAATTGAGACAGTAATCTCTCATAATCTGTGTGCGAACCAATCCAAAACCAAATAATGATATCTCCTTCTAACTGTCCAACGGCTCGATAATCCTTGTTAATTCTAGCCGAATAAATGGGTAATTCTGGATGTACCTTTTTGAAACGAAGGCTTGGATAATTGGGATCTCGTTTGAATTGTCGATAGGCTTCACGAGCCTGGTTTTGGACTTGCTTTGGCAGAGTGGCAAATGCTTTGCGAAAAGAAAAGGTGGTTCGTGACTTCACAGTGTTTCTGGATCTAACTCTTGGGTTTGTCCAGAATGGTATTCAGCCATTGCATTAGCTCCTAGTTTAGCAAGAGCATCGGGTGATTGAGTAAATGCACTATCCCAGCGCATTTCCGCTTCAAGTTCCTGTAAAATTAGAGTAGCGATCGCATCTTGTTCAGTGGGGGATAAAATTTTCAATTGAGCGATCGCACGTTCAAGTAACTCGGTCATATTCCTAAAAGATATTATCTCAAAGATTACTGATAGCAATTATAGCACTAATCCCGAACCTTCCCTTAATATTAAGGCAATTTCTGTTGCAGCGTAACAAGGTAAAATTTTTTTGTAGGGGCGGGTTGATCAAAAAACTGTGTTACTCAGTAATAACCTGAATAAACCCGCCCTCTTTTTTAGAAACTTCTACCTTATGATTATAGGAAACCAAACCATGACGACAGCACAGGCACAAAAACTAACATTTGATAACTTTTTAGAACAATGTCCAGAAACAGGAATCCATGAATTTGTGAAGGTCGAAATTGTAGAATTGAGAGTAACAAGAAACCATGATGATGTAGCCAATTTGCTTTTATTCTGTTTTAATGATGAAATTAGAAGACGTAATCTTAATTTAGTTGTAACTAATACTGCGGTCATCAAAACGGTAACAAAAGACGGCTTAGAACAGGGTAGAAATCCTGATGTTAGCGTGATTGACGGAACAATTTGGCGTTCTAATCGTTCTGATTATAATGCCTTAGAAGTGCCAATTCAGTTAGCAGTAGAAGTAACATCAACGAATTGGGAAGATGACTATGTAGATAAATTAGAAGAATATCAACGGTTAGGAATTTATGAATATTGGATTGTAGACTATTTAGCGATCGCTTCCAGGGCTTACTTAGGAAATCCTAAAATTCCGACTCTGTTTGTTTACTCTTTAGACGAAAAAGGTCACTATCAAAAAACTGAATTTAGAGGGACTGATCGGATTATATCACCCACTTTTTCAGAATTATCCTTAACAGCAGAACAAGTGTTAACGGCTTAAAAAAATATTCCGAGAAATCGGGTTTCTGCCTTAACCTTTACTGCATAATAGAAAGATAGCTGAAGAAACCCGGTTTCTACAATTTAAAGGTAAAATTATGGCAGTTGAATATGATTTGGTGGTAATTGGTGGTGGTTCTGGAGGGTTAGTTGTTGCGAGTGCCGCAGCGCAATTAAAAGCAAAAGTTGCCTTAATAGAACGCGATCGCTTAGGGGGAGATTGTTTATGGTTTGGCTGTGTTCCCAGTAAGTCTTTAATTCATGCCTCCCGGGTGGCTTATGAAGTTAAAAATGCAGCTAAATTTGGCATTTATACAGATAATTATAACATTAATTTTGCTAAAGCCGCAAGTCATGTTCAACAAGTTATTTCTACTATTCAACCCCATGATTCCCCTGAACGATTTAAATCGTTAGGAGTCGAGGTTATTTTTGGAAACGGTCAGTTTTTAGATAACAAAACCTTTAGTATTAATGGACGGAAATTAACAGCCAGAGCCTTTGTAATTGCAACGGGTTCTCGTCCAGCCATTCCTAATATTCTTGGGTTAAATCAAGCGGGTTTTCTTACTAATGAACAGGTATTTTCTATACAAGATTGTCCTGAATCTTTAGCAATTTTTGGAGGAGGGCCAATTGGTTGTGAACTGGGACAAGCCTTTTCTCGGTTAGGGTCAAAGGTGACAATTTTATCGAGTCGAAATCAGATTTTACCGAAAGAAGATCCTGAAGCTGCAAACGTAGTTCAAGAGCAATTGTTAGCGGAAAATATTGTTATTTTAAATAATACTAAAGCGGAACGCATTGAAATTGAAAATGGCAAAAAGAAAATTATTGCGGGGAACAATATCATTTTAGCAGATGAAATTTTAGTTTCAGTTGGACGAGTTCCTAATGTTGAATCATTGAATTTAGAAGCGGCGGGTGTTACGATTAATCAATCAGGGATTAAAGTTAATGATAAACTCCAAACAACTAATCCCCGTATTTACGCTTGCGGGGATGTGATTGGTGGGTATCAATTTACTCATGTTGCGAGTTATGAAGCAGTTGTGGTGTTAACAAATACCCTATTTTTTCCCCTTAGTAAAGTCAACTATCGGGTGATTCCTTGGGCGACATTTACCGATCCTGAATTAGCCAGAGTCGGGTTAACAGAAGCACAAGCAAAGGAACAATATGGAGAGGATGTTTATGTTTTAAAACAACCTTTTGCGGGGGTTGATCGCGCCATTGCTGAAGCAAAAACTCCAGGATTTGCTAAAATTATTACTAGGAGTAATGGTGAAATTTTAGGGGCTCATTTGGTGGGTGCATCTGCTGGAGAGTTAATTCATGAAATTGTTTTAGCCATGTCCCATCGTCTCAAGGTTTCTGCTTTGACAGGGATTCATATTTATCCTACGTTATCAGAAGTTAATAGTAAGGCGGCATTATTATTAAAAAAACAACAATATGCAGCGAATTCTTGGCAACAAACACTTTTAGCACGTTTTTTTAATTGGAGGCGATCGCTTATTTCTTAAAAACCCCGATTCTTAATTATGGCTGTTTTATATTACTTGAATATTGCTCAAAATTTATCCCACAATTCTCATGAGTGAAGTTGCAAAGCCCCACTCATTCTTCTTGATAATCAAGAAATTGTAGAATTATAAGATTTAGCGATTAAAACAACAGTGGAACGGGGGCTGAGATGATAATATTTTCCTGTAATTGGTGGTGCAACATTTAAACTACTAATATCATTAGGAACAGCTAAAGCCGTATCTACCAAACGATGCCAACGTTCCCCTTTAGAGAGGGGAGGTAATTGAAAGTTCAAGGGTTCCCAATAGGAATTTAACATAATATGGAGATGTTCGCCTTTTTCGGGATGGTATAAACTCAAAGCGATCGTGCGAGAATGTTCATGAAAGTCGGGTTTGCCGAGGCGAACTCCATGCCACATAATATAGGGTAAATCGTTCTCGATATCCACTTCTAAAATATCATCCAATTGAAACAGATGGAGTTCTTTTTTAAAGCGGATTAAACTTTTCACAAACCGCAATATATCAGGATGTTTTCCTACATCACTCCAATCAAACCAGCCTAATTCATTATCCTGACAGTAGGCGTTATTATTCCCGAATTGGGTTCGACAAACCTCATCCCCCATTAACATCATGGGAGTTCCTTGAGACAGTAATAATATCACCCAAAAGTTTTTAATTTGTTGCAGGCGTAACGCTTGAATATATAAGTCGTCGGCTGGCCCTTCTATCCCACAATTCCAACTAAAATTATATTCAGAACCGTCTCGGTTTTCCTCTCCATTAGCATCATTATGTTTTTCATTATAACACACTAAATCATTCAAAGTAAAGCCATCATGACAGGTAACAAAATTAATACTACAATGCACTTCTCGATCAGGATGGGGATAAATATCAGGACTTCCCATAATCCGATAGGCTAACTTTTCAACTTGTTCTTGATCTCCCTTGACAAAACGACGGACATCATCCCTAAATTGTCCATTCCATTCTCCAAAGCGATCACCTGCTAATGATCCAACTTGATATAATCCTCCAGCATCCCAGGCTTCAACAATTAATTTAGCTCCCGCTAATACCGGATCAGATTTAATAATCCATAAAATTGGCGCATCATCAATCGGATTTCCTTCTTTATCCCGCGATAAAATTGAAGCTAAATCAAAGCGAAACCCATCAACGTGCATTTCTGAAACCCAATAGCGCAGACTATCAATAATTAACTGTCCTGAAATTTCATGATTGGCTTTAATCGTATTTCCACAACCACTATAATTACTGTAATCAGCAGGATTATCTTTTTCTAAAATATAATACATACTGTTATCTAATCCCCGAAAAGATAACGTGGGGCCGTCCTCATTCCCTTCGGCGGTATGGTTATAAACCACATCTAAAATCACTTCAATTCCAGCTTTGTGAAATGCCTTGACCATATCTCGAAATTCATCAATGGGGCCAAAGGGATCTCGACGAAAACTATAACCCCGATGGGGGGCAAAAAATGAAATGGTACTATATCCCCAATAATTACTTCGAGGAGTAACAGCATCCTGTTCATCAAATTGATGAATGGGGAGTAATTCAACCGCCGTAATTCCTAAATCTTTTAAATAGGGAATTTTTTCAACTAATCCGCAGTATGTTCCCCGTTTTTCTGGGGCAATTCCCGAATTAGGATTGCGCGTAAAACCGCCAACGTGCAGTTCATAAATAATGGTTTGCGAGTAGGGCAATTCTAAAGGTTTATCCCCTTCCCAGTCATAATTTCTCTTGTCAACCACAACTCCTTTTAAAGCTTGGCTACAATTATCTCCAGGAATAGAAGCCGCTGATCGACTATAATTTTCGGTATTAACAATAGCCCTAGCATAAGGATCTAATAACACTTTATCTGAGTCAAAACGATAGCCTAATTCGGGTTCATATAAACCATAAACTCGATAGCCATAAATTTGTCCGGCTTCAATTCCAGCAACAAAAATATGCCAATAATAAAAGGTTTTATTTTGTTTGGGATTAAAGGGAATAATATGAGTAGGTTCCGCCGACTCCGGGCTATCAAACAATAATAATTCTATAGTGATACAATTTTTAGAAAAAACACAAAAATTCACCCCATTGGGATACACTGTAGCCCCCAAGGGGAAACTTTGACCGGATAAGACCTCAAGATTCACGCCTTTAACTCCTTCCTGGTTTTCTGTGTTGTTAATTGCTAAGTTCAATTGCCTGACCCCGTTTCTTGTGGAATAATTCTCTGTGTAACAGAAATGTTAGTTTCTAGTTAGTAACGTTAACTTAGATTACCGTTAATTGGGTTAAACCTGTTAGACAACTGATCATCACTGCTGAAAACAGGATAAAATAGCAAAAAATCCCTGTTAATTTCAACAAATGGGCGGGGAAACCCTCCCCCTACTGGGTGATGAGTTGAATGTCGTTGTCAGAAATCCCTTGTTTAAGTATTGCCATCGCTCGCATGAGTACCTCCGTTGCCAATCATTTTGCAACCTGGGTGGTACAATCCCCGGATTGGAATGGATATGTTCATCATGACAGTAGCTGGCCAGAACCCCTGTCCCAAACTTGGCAAGCCTGGTTAGAACTATTTTCGCCCCAGAGTGTTCCCAATAGTTTGTGTTCTCCGCCGACCGCCAATTCACCCTTAATCAACGTTTCTGATTCGGGGCGACAATTGAGTTACAGTACCCGTTTAATGCAACAATTGGGAATTAATCTCTGGCAATGGCTATTTCAAGGGTCAATTCAAGCGAGTTTACATCGCAGTCAAGGCATTGCTATTGGACAGGATCAACCGTTACGAATTCGCTTAGATTTACGAGATCCAGATTTAATCCCCATTCCTTGGGAAACAATGCAACCCCAAGGAGGTCAACCAGCGATTTCCCTGAGTCAAAACCTGTGGTTTAGTCGCACAACCTTTGATGTTAACCCCTTACCCCAACGTTTGGCGGCTCAAGGGTTGAATATTTTATTAATTTTAGGGGAAAATCAAATTCAGAAGTCGGGGAGGATGTCGAATGCTTCAGAATTCTCGAAATTAGCCTTAGAAGAAGAAGCGATCGCTTTAACTCAAGCCTTTGAACAATGTGGAATTGATGCTCAGGGAAATCAAATCGATACCCATGTTTCCTGTAGTGTCAAAACGTTAATTCAACCTACCATTGAACAACTGATTGCGGAGTTAGAAACCGACCGTTATAACGTTTTATTTTATGCCGGACATGGAGTTCCTGCACCCGATGGCGGGTTATTATTTTTGCGTCCTGATACCACTGTTAATGGTACAGAACTCGCCCAGGTCTTAGTCCGATGTGGGATTATTTTAGCGGTGTTTAATACCTGTTGGAGTGCTCAACCTGCGGTGGAAGCCGTATCAACTTCTTCTAATCCTTTATTTCAAGCCATCCCCAGTAGTAGTTTAGCAAAAGTTTTAATCCATCATGGGGTTCCGGCGGTGTTGGGAATGCGGGACTCGATTACCGACTCAGAGGCGTTAAGCTTTATTCAGGCGTTTGCGAGAGCGTTAGGAGAACGTCTTCCGGTAGATCAAGCTGTTGCGATCGCCCGTCAGCAGTTGTTAGCCTTATATAAATTCAATCAACCCGCCTGGACGTTACCGATATTGTATATGCACCCGGAATTTAACGGGGTGTTGGTGCAGCCGTTAGAACAAATTCGGACGGAAATGCCTAATACGGCTGTAACCGGGTTTGGGGATGTTCCTAGAGCTTGGTTACGGTTAATCAGTCAGGTGGGGAATATTCCGGCACAAGTTTGGCCCGTTGAAACGGGATTAGTGCGGGTGGGTCGAGGGGAAGGGAATGATGTAATTGTTTCTGAACAGTGGGTTTCTTCCAAACACGCCGAAATTTTTTGTCGTCATAGTTCGGATGGGAAAACGCAACCGAATTATTTTTTAAGGGATTTTTCCCGTTATGGAACCTTGGTTTTTAATGCTCAAGAATGGCAGCGCATTCATCATCAAGAAATTCCGTTAATATCAGGAATGCAGTTAAAATTTGGCAGTTCCCAAGGTCAGATGTTAGAATTTATTATTGAGGCTTAATATGGGGAATAGGGAATTACGAATTACGAATTACGAATTACGAATTACGAATTACGAATTACGAATTACGAATTGATCAGGGTTTAAGTTTCGGGTTGGTTTCAATATCTAGTTTAAATGATGATTAACTATTATGATCGATCCTAAAATTTTTCATATCATTAACCGTTTAAGTTTTGGTGTCACCCCTGGACAAATTCAACAGGTACAACAGATGGGAATTGACACCTATATTAAGACTCAACTGCAACCTCAAACTGTTCCTTATTCCGCCGATTTAAACGATAGACTAAACCCTTTAAATACATTAGTTTGGCAACCGGGTGAGGTGATTCTAGCGGAAAAACAAACCATAGAACAAGCAAAAACCCTTGGTTTAGATAGCAAATCAATGATAAAAATTAAGCAAAGCTTTAACCAAAAAATCATGCAGCAAGCGAAACGGGGGCGTTTATTAAGAGCCTTTGCAAGTCCTCGTCAATTGCAAGAAGTGATGGTCGATTTTTGGTATAATCATTTTAATGTATTTGCTGGAAAAGAAGATTTAACCCTCAAGTTTTTTAGTTCTTATGAACAACACGCCATTCGACCCTATGCTTTAGGGAAATTTAGACAATTATTAGGGGCTACCGCCAAACATCCCGCCATGTTAGTTTATTTAGACAATTGGCGGAATACAGCACCGGGAAGTCCTGGTGCTAAGGGAGAATTTAAAGGCTTAAATGAAAATTATGGTCGTGAATTATTAGAATTACATACTTTAGGGGTTAATGGGGGTTATACCCAAAAAGATATTATTGAGTTAGCGAAGATTTTAACCGGATGGGGACTATTCCAACCAATTCAAAGTACCTCAACCAAAGCAGGATTTTATTTTGAAGAAACCCGTCATGATTTTAGTAATAAAGTCTTTTTAGGACATTCGATTAAAGGCAGTGGTATTAATGAAGGGGAAGAAGCCCTTAATATTTTAGCACGACATCCTTCTACGGCTAAACATATTAGTTATAAATTAGCCCAAAATTTTGTCAGTGATAATCCTCCTGATTCTCTGGTTAAAAAACTAGCTCAAACGTTTTTAGATAGTGATGGAAATATTGCAACTGTTCTACAAACTTTATTTCAAAGTGCTGAATTTTGGCAATCTAATATTTATCAAACTAAGTTTAAAACTCCTTATCGATATCTGGTTTCTATTATGCGAGTCATTGGAACTGTCACCAATTTTGAACCCCTAGATGGTATCCTGAATCAATTAGGAATGCCTTTATATGGTTGTCCTTCTCCTGATGGTTATAAAAATATTCAATCCGCCTGGTTAAATCCTGATGCAATGGTGCGTCGTAGTAGTTTATCCGTTCCTTTATCCAGAGGATTATTACACGATGGAAAACCCATTGATGCTGAATTTTTAGCATCAACATTAGAGAATAATTTCTCCCCTAAAACTCGCTCAGTTTTAGAAAAAACTGCCCCAAATTTAAGAGGTGCATTAATTTTAGGCTGTCCCGAATTTATGATGTATTAATCATAAGTCAGTCAACAGTTAACACTATAATTACAATTATCACACCCAAAAAGGGGGTCATGATGAGTCAAACTCTTGAACAAGTACGCTGGACAATTCACGATGTTGAGGGACTACCGGAAAATGACTGGATACGTTATGAAATTCTCGATGGAGAACTATTTATGACTCGCTCTCCCCATCGTCTTCATCAACAGGTCTGTGTTAAAATTTCTTCATTACTCAATATTTGGTCAGAATTGAGTCATTTAGGCGTAACAATTTTTGCTCCGGGTTTAATTTTTTCCGAATTCGATAGCGTCATTCCTGATGTCGTTTGGGTCACTCATAAACGACTTAAACAAATTGAAGATGAAGCCGGACATTTAACAGGTGCACCTGAGTTGGTTGTTGAGGTTTTATCCCCTGGAAAACAAAATGAACGCCGCGATAAACAAGCTAAATTAAAACTCTATTCTATTACAGGAGTTCGAGAATATTGGATTGTTAGTTATTTCACTAAACAAGTTGAAATTTATCGTCGAGAACAAGCACAATTAGTTAAAGTAGCGACCTTATTAGAAACCGATGAAATTATATCCCCTTTATTACCCGGATTTAGTGCTTTTGTTCGGTTATTTTTTCCTTAAAATAGAGTTTAGGGTGTGGGTAAAAAGTTGTAGATCAATGCTAAAATTAAAGGAAAATGGAGGGTAATTATGATTCAAACCCTAGAACAAATACGTTGGACAATTAACGATGTTGAGGGACTACCGGAAAATGACTGGATACGTTATGAAATTCTCGACGGAGAACTGTTTATGACTCGTTCTCCCCATCGCCGCCATCAACAGACTTGTGGTAAAATTTTTAGTCAACTGGATATGTGGTCAGAATTGAGTCATTTAGGCGTAACAATTTTTGCTCCGGGTTTAATCTTTTCCGAATTTGATAGCGTCATTCCTGATGTGGTTTGGGTGAGTCATAAACGACTTGAACAAATTGAAGATGAAGCCGGACATTTAACGGGTGCACCAGAATTAATCATTGAGGTTTTATCCCCCGGAAAACAAAATGAACGCCGCGATAAACAAGCTAAATTAAAACTCTATTCTATTACAGGAGTTCAAGAATATTGGATTATTAATTATTTCACTAAACAAGTTGAAATTTATCGCCGAGAACAAGCACAATTAGTTAAAGTAGCGACCTTATTAGAAACGGATGAAATTATATCCCCTTTATTACCAGGATTTAGTGCGGTTGTTCGGTTGTTTTTTCCTTAAACCTATAATTAAACGCATAAGAACGAACCGCTTTAAAATCCGGTAGAAAATCAACTTTTTCTAACTTATCTTTCAGTTGTTCTAACTTGAAAATAGCCTCTCCCAATGATGAGGCTAATAACGGGGGAACAGCATTACCAATTTGTCGCCATTGTTGAGATGATGTTCCATAAAAAATATAATGGGGTGGGAAAGATTGGATAGCTGCTGCTTCTCTGGGAGTCAAATAACGATCTTCTGTGGGATGATAATAAGTGGTTTTATTGGTGTTAATTGTACCGGAATGGTAATAACGATCTAAACGCTTTAACTTTGTTTCTCGAAATCGTTCTTCTCTAATATTTTTCCAATCTACATCATACCATAACGAAGGCGGAAGATAAGCTAACTGATCTCGTTCATAACGAATTCCTTTACCTTCAGGGATATAATGAATTCTTTTTCGTTCTAATTCATTTTTAATTTGAGCAGTTTCTAAATGATGATTAAAGCTTTGACCTTCAAACTCTAATAAGGTGTTAAAGGCCCATTCAACAGTTCGAGGTAAGGGTAAAGGATCAGGATCTTTTTCAGAATCTTTAAATTGTTTTTCTGGATAAATGTTATTAACTCCGAAACGATTTCCCAATAAAATTGTCCGTCGTCTGGCTTGAGGAACACCATAATGATGAGCAGATAATACCTTAACATCTACAGTATAACCCAATTGATTAAAACTGTTAATCATTAATGCTAATGTACTTTCATTGCGTCTTGCTAATAAACCTGTAACGTTTTCCAGAATAATAAAATTAGGTTTAAAAGCTTCTACCATTCGCAAAAATTCAAAAAATAGAAAATTGCGGTGATCTTTTTTATCATTAGTCCCAATGGTTGAAAATCCCTGACAAGGTGGCCCACCACAAATTAAATCTACTGTTTGATTACCAATTATTTCTTGAATGGATTCAACTGTAATTTCGCGTAAATCCCCTAAAATTGTTTGAGAATGGGGATGATTAGCTTGAAAGGTTTCTAAGGAATATTGATCAAAATCTATTCCTAATAAACAGTTCATTCCAGCCATTTCTAATCCACAGGACATTCCGCCTGCGCCAGA
Organism: uncultured Oscillatoriales cyanobacterium; assembly: GCA_903893625.1. GTDB lineage: Bacteria > Cyanobacteriota > Cyanobacteriia > Cyanobacteriales > Microcoleaceae > Planktothrix. Next base: position 12,100 of record CAITND010000249.1, on the reverse strand, counting down.
GAATAAATCAATAAAATTTTTCATTTTTTTACGTTGAGTTAATACAGTTCTAATTTAACCACAAAGACACAAAGAAGTTTTAAACACCCTCTCTACTCATTGTTATATTTTTAAATCCTGAAATCTTTGTAGTGCGAGCGTCCTCGCTCGCTAGGGTTTTAATAATTCTTCAGGAATTCGATTTTGTTCAATATAATGATTGATTTCCTCTTGATTATCTAAATAGAAACTCAAGGCATCAAAGACCTGTGCTAATGTTAGATGGGGTAGATGTATTGGGATTTCTTCAGGAGATATTCCTAAACGCCATAACCCAACGATAGCTCGCACCGAGGTTCGAGTTCCTAAAATAATCGGTTCACCTTGAAGGATTTCAGGGTTACGACTCACATAACGGGAAATAGATTGCACAGTCATATCAACTCATGCCATAAAAAAATTGCTCTAATCACTCTATAGTATCCAATATTGATTCAGAATTCAAGTGAGATAATTACAAAGCAGAAACATCAACATTAAGTTTAAAATTCGCGTCTTTTGAGGCAGAAACTTCTATAGAATAATCCCCATTAGTGGGTAATTTTCCTTGCCAGTTTTTACCATTTTTAATCGTGCCGATTGTTTTACCATTAGGGTCTATAATATTAATATTAACAGTTCCTTCTTTAACATCAATTGACATCTTTTGTCCGGCAGCACATTCTAATTTATATTGTCGTTTTTCTGTGGGTTTAATCATTCCTGTAACCGTTTTTCCCGTCGTTCCTGGGTCAAAAGTGACTCGTTCTGTTGGGGTTTTAACTTCAGGAGAAATAGAGGCGGTTGGTGTGGGGGTAGGGGAAGGAGTCGGAGAATTAGCAAAAGGCGGTAAGGGTTGTAAGGGTTGTGTTCCCGTCACACCACGAGAACTTAAACTCATTTTGATGTCAAAAGTTGTTGCCCCTTTTAAAGCTGTTAAAACTATTGTATACTGACCTGTTTGGGGTAAATCTTTAGTTTTAATCAGTTGTCGATCTGGCGCATAAATCCAAATACATAAATTATCTTCTGTGCGATAATTTAACTGTTGACCTGCTTTGGCAGGAAATTGATAAGCCAAATAATTTCCTTGGCGAATTTGACCCGATTCTTTGGTATTAACGGCCGTTAAAGTGATTAATTTAATATTTTTTGGATCAATATTAGCTTGCGGTTGTTCAGAACATTGTTCAATTTTGTGAGAGGAATTCGAGCTAACAATATTCATGGTCTTTGAAAGTTGTTGCCAATGTTCCGATAAGATTTCACAACCTGTTAACAAAAATAACAATAGAAATAAACCTGTTCTTTTCATAAAATTATAACGATTATTGATAACTAGATTTTAGGTTTCAGGTATCAGGGATTGATCCTTCGCAAGCTCAGTCAACAGTCAACAGTCAACAGTCAACAGTCAACAGTCAACAAAATCAATTTAACTTAACCGTTGTTTAATCCATAAGCCAAATAACGGTAAAGCTAATTTATAGCCTAATTCTGAACCATAAATTAAGCCTTTATGTTGTAAACCCGCGATCGCACCCTGTAAACTTCCACCTCTCGATAAATGATGTTTGGTAATATATTCTCGACTTTGGGGTTTATCCGTTGGATCTAACGCTAAAGACTCTAATAATTGAGCTTGGGAAGACGGAAGTAACACTAACAATGACTCAAAAACTGTTGAAAAATCGGCTAATAATTCCTGCAAGGTTTCTTCAATTTCCTCATCTCCAATTAAACAATTATTTGTTTTAAATTTGCATAACCGACGCACTAAAGCCGAAGCATCTCCAATATGTCCTTGCACCGCTTCTAAGAAGTGGTTTAACGCTTGCGATCGCGGATCAAACGTTAAATTTTCTCGATGCAAAACCCCATGCGCCCAAGCCGCTACCACATCATTAGATAAGGGCGTTAACTGTATAATATCTAAATTTTTATGAAAGTCCTCTTGATTACTCGTTTCTGCCAAAGTTGCCACTAAAACATAACTCACAGAATTTTGTTGTTGTATTTCTTGACGCAATAACTTTTCCCAATCTCCCTGTCGATCCCAAGAGCGAATATGAGGAAAACTGTGCAAAATTAATACCACTTGTCGCCCCACAAATTCTGCTAACTGTTGAGGAAAATGAATTAATAATTGATAGGCTTGCCAAACTTCTTCCGGTTTCGCAATTAACCGCAAACTTTTTGCCATGTTTCCCTGCCAAACAAAAAATTGCTCGGCTTCGGTCGTCGTCCACTGTTGCAAAAACTGAATCGCCGTCGGACTTTGAACCGCCTGGGAAATCCCCTCACACAACAGTTGAGTCAACCGCAGGCCATCCGTTGCCCGAATACAGTCCACTTCAATGATTTTTGCCCCTACCTCCACCGCAGCCCGTCTGACGAGGGTTCGGCGGCCACTGCCCGGAACCCCCGCAATTAACAAATCCCGATCACGGGCCAATGACTGAGTGATCTGCTGAAATTGGCCCTGCCGTCCAAAGGTTTCCAAAGGGGCCGATAACTCTGCTATATCCATCGGTGTCTATCGAACAAGCTGATTGCTGATATTACCATTTTTGGGAGGCAGAACGTAGATACAATAATTTTGCTCAATATTAACCTTGTAGAAATAACAGTTTATGCTGCTAACTTTGAATATATCTTTTAATCATTAATCTTTATATCCTCACCCAGATTTAAGGAAGAAACCCGATTTCTGAACTCCCTGTTGAGGTATAATTTAACCAGACTCACATCTTCAAGAAAGGTTAAAGCGTCGAAATGCCTAAAACAATCATGACTTTGATTTGAGAATATTTAGAACCAGAGGAAATGCAGTCTAATGTCGAGTTTATTTGAGTTGTTGCTAAGGAAAAAAACGATGAAAGGGATTCAATTTGTTGTGAATGATGCTGGGGAAAAGCAGGCAGTATTAATTGATTTAGCAGAGTGGGGTGAGTTGTGGGAAGATTTCTATGATTTGTTGGTGGCTCATACTCGTCAGGATGAGGATGAGGTGTCTTGGGAGGAATTAAAACAGCAAATTGAGGCTGAAGCTCATGGCAAATGAGGGTTATACTGTCCGCTTTAAGAAGTCGGCGGCTAAGGAGTTGCGAGGGCTGGATATCGATCTCCAGTTACGCATTAGCGAGGCGATTGATTGCTTGAGCTTGGAACCTCGACCAGAAGGGGTAGTGAAGTTGAAAGGGGGCGATAATTCCTATCGGATTCGGATCGGTGATTATCGGGTTGTTTATATTATTGATGATGAGGATAGGATAGTGCGTATTATGCGGGTGAGGCATCGGCGGGATGCTTATCGTAGTTAGTTAAAGGAACTCTAAGTCAAAATACAATCAATTAACCTATTATGCAAAAAGCCAATTTTAATCAAGTTTTAGAAATGGCAGAATCTCTGTCTGAGTCAGAGCAAGATTTTTTAATTAAAATTCTCCAAAAACGATTAGGGGAAAAAAGGAGAAAGGAAATTGCCGCCAGTATTGCAGAAAGATTAAAATTATTAGAAAGGGAACCTTTTAATCCTAATCTCTGGTTTAAATCTGACTATAAATTAGACTCCGCTTTGAGATAATTATTGGTACTTTCTTCTAATAAATAATAAATAAAATGAGGCTTATTAGTATTATTCTGATGCAAAAGTCTTTGATAAATTTGACAGGCTGATTCATCATTCAAAATGCGAAGATGTAAAATCCTAGTCCATTCTGGAGCAGTTATCATTAACTGAGGAATCACATTAAGAAATGCTTGCAGTTGAGTTTCAACTTCAAAAGACTCCAGAACATGAATTAACCCAAACATGACTTCTGGCTGTTGGCATTGATCATCCAAAATTAAATGATACTCTGGTAAATATTCTGGATTAGGATGAGCAATAATTTCAGCTAAAGCCTTTTCAAACTCATTAACTTCTGTTGGGGTTCGCATTAACCGATTTTGCTTTAACACTTCAATCAATTTCATGGTTGTTTGTTTCATTTTTCAAAAATACTTGACCAAGCTAATTTATTTAATTTAATCAGGTGTTGTAAAGATTTTCTGATTTGTTGGCTATACAAACCTTGATTAGAATAAATACAACGAAGATCCCAAACCTCCAATGCTAAAGTTTGTCGAGGTGATAAATTCAAGTCAGGAGATTTCCCTTATGAAAGTGTTTGGCGATGGCGACCTCCACTTCCAGGAGATAAATGCTCCATCATAATTGCAATCCCTTGATGAGTTGTGTAACCTTGTAATTGGGCTTTCATATAGGCATTGGAGGGAATATGATGGGGGGTTAGATTATCGCCTCTGTGTCCAGTTTTAAGTAACTCTCCATAACTCCCGACTCTACCTTCTCCCTCAGATTTAACCAAGAAACCCGATTTCTGAACTCCCTGTTGAGGTATAATTTAACCAGATTTATTCTGGTATTGATCTGTACAATAGAAGTGTGGTATTGATCAAACTCAAGGAGAAAAATAGTAATGAACCGTCTAGCAATTGAATATCTAACAGATGGGAATGGCAATCAAACCGCCGTAGTTATTCCGATTGAATTATGGAGAAACATATTACTTCAAGACACTGATTCAATCGAAACAATAAAAGAAAATATTGAGGACTATTGCCTCAACAAAGCAATGGATGAAGCAAAAATAACTCCTCTACTTAGCCGTGAACAAGCGATTGATTTTTTGGCGGAGGATGACGATTGAAAGTTGAATATAGAAAACTCTTTTTAAGAGACCTGAAGAAGCTCAAAAAACAAGAGGTTTATGCGTCTATTTATGATTTAGTCTTTACAACTTTGCCAGAAGCTACATCTGTTCAAGAGTTACCGAATGTTAAAGCATTGGTGGGAACATCAAACCGATATCGTATCCGAATCGGCAACTATCGGATTGGTTTTGAGGTTAATGGAGATCAGATAGAACTCATGCGGGTTCTACACCGTAGGGACTTCTATCGGTATTTTCCTTAAAGAAAACAGTAAAAATAGCAGCTATCCTGATCCGCTAGGGTAATATTAAAGTAGACTAACATCAGGGAGTTAAGGTTATGACTAATAGTTCCCAGGACACACCGACTCAACGGCCTAATCCTTTGCTAATCCTAATCGGGATTAATACAGGAATTAAGTTACAGAATGCTGGTAAGTTCAAAAAGGCTTTACGTTGTTTCATTTATGTCTTAGAAGCTGATTCTAATCAGGTTAATATTTGGTATAGAATCGGGAATTGTTGGCAAAATTTAGGTTATTTTGAAGATGCGATCGCATCCTATAATGCTTGTTATCAACGTTCTTTACTTCAACAGAATATCTGGTTACAAGCGACATCTCAATTCTGTTTAGGTCAATGTTATGTTTCACTGAAACTTCAGGAAAATGCGATCGCAGCCTATAATTTAGCCTATAAGTGATTGAGCCAATTTTAGGAGATTGCTAAATGGAAACCGTCATTTCAGAACATATTGAGATCACTCCCGATGTCTGTGGAGGTAAACCGCGAATTTCAGGACATCGAATTAAAGTGCAGGATATTGTCATTTGGTCTGAAGAAATGGGGATGTCACCCGATGAGATTTTGTACCACTACCCATCGATTACTTTAGCTGATGTCTATGCGGCTTTAGCTTATTATCACGACCATCGAGAAGAAATCCGATCTCAAATTCGGGCAGATGAAGCGTTTGTCCAAGAAATGCAAGCAGAAACTCCTTCTCTCCTACAAGAAAGGTTAAAGCGTCGAAATGCCTAAAACAATTCGGTTTCATCTGGATGAAAATGTCAGCAATGCCATTGCAGAGGGTTTGCGACGACGGGGAATTGATGTCACCACCACATCAGAAACTGATTTGATCGGTGCATCGGATCACGAACAAATTAATTTTGCCATAGAACAAAAACGAGTCATTTTTACCCAAGATACAGATTTTTTGCGGATAGCTAGAGCCGGAATCCCTCATAATGGCATTGTTTACTGTCAACAAAAAAGTCACTCGATTGGAAATATTATTCGCGGTTTGACTTTAATTTGGGAATATTTAGAACCAGAGGAAATGCTCTCTAGGGTCGAGTTTATTTGAGTCATTACCGAAGAACATCTGCAACCCATCTATGGTTGATCACAATAACGAAGAAACCCGATTTCTGCATAATTTAGATTAGAAAACCACCAGACTCCTAGAAACCGGGTTTCTGCAACAATCTTTGTCTCCTCACCAAGATTTAAGGAAGAAACCCGATTTCTGAACTCCCTGTTGAGGTATAATTTAACTAGACTAGCATCAGAGAGTTAAGGTTATGACTAATTGACCTATTATGCAAAAAACCAATTTTAATCAAGTTTTAGAAATGGCAGAATCTCTGTCTGAGTCAGAGCAAGATTTTTTAATTAAAATTCTCCAAAAACGATTAGGGGAAAAAAGGAGAAAGGAAATTGCCACCAGTATTGCCGAAGCTCATGCAGAATATAAGCAGGGAAAAACGCAAAAAGTTACGGTAGATGAGTTAATGGCGGATTTAGATGAATGAATTTAATTACTTCATCAGCTTTTAAACGCGCTCTTAAAGCCACAGTTAAGAAGAATCCTCAGTTGAAAGCTAGGATTTATTTTATTGATTAATATTGGAACTCATGACGAAGTTTATTAGAAATCGGGTTTCTGCAACAATCTTTGTATCCCAACCCAGATTGAACAAAGAAACCCGATTTCTGAACTCCCTGTTGAGATTTCATGGTTGTTTGTTTCATTCTGAACTCCCAAATCGAGAATTTAGTAATTATGCAGGTTAGACCGGGAGCATTGCGAGTTGAGTATCGGGGGAAACGGGTTCAAAATGCAAGACAATGATTTGCTCTGGACGCAACCCAATTGATTCATAAGTGCGACCCGTGCGATGGTCACTAAATTCGACTTCAAACGCCGCCCCATTTGCCAAAATTTCTACCACTGTTCCGACTTGTCCTTGCCACAAATTATACTGGGGAAGGTCAACGGTGAGAGCCACCACATCTAACAACTTGATGGTTTTGGGTTTCATAAATATTGCCTCTATTGATTACAGGGGGTAACAGGTGGTTAACTTGGGAATATCTGAACCCTGCTCGATAATCCAACCACTCCTAAGCCTTGCACTTTTATTTTGCCATTGGACGGTAAAATCGAGGGTGTAACGTTGACCAAATTCATCTAGTCTACCGAGTTGCGCTTCTTGAGTTTTAACAACTTCCAGCAGAATTTGGCGTAATTCTTCCGCATCATCAGCAGTCATCCCCAGAATAGACGAAAACAGCCGGGCTTTGTGCTTACCGTCGTCGTGTTCTAAATTGAGGCAGTAGTCCCGTAGTTTACGAATATCAACCACTGCATTCTCAGCATGGGGAATCAGCATAGAGAAGTATCTAAACAAGTAACCCCAGTTTATCTCGAAATTGAGTCACAGGGTTTCTGCAACAATCTTTTTATCCTAACCCCGATTTAAGGAAGAAACCCGATTTCTGGATAATTTAGATGAGAAAACCACCAGACTCCTAGAAATCGGGTTTCTGCAACAATCTTTGTATTATAACCCAGATTGAACCAAGAAACCCGATTTCTGGATGATTTAGATGAGAAAACCACCAGACTCCTAGAAATCGGGTTTCTGCAATAATCTTTGTATTATAACCCAGATTTAATGAAGAAACCCGATTTCTCTATGCAGAAATCGGGTTTCTGCAATAATCTTTGTATCCTCACCCAGATTTAACCAAGAAACCCGATTTCTGAACTCCCTGTTGAGGTATAATTTAACCAGACTAACATCAGGGAGTTAAGGTTATGACTAATAGTTCCCAGGACACGCCGAGTCAACAGCCTAATCGTTTTTAAAATAATCTCTATCTCCTCTATTTCCCACCCCTAACCATGAACGAACAACGCCTCAACGCCTATCTAACTTTAATTGACAATCTTCTCACCTGTCCCAGTGGCGAAGAACTGCAAATTTTACAGGACAATCAAGAATTACTGGATCAAAATTTCTTACAGTTTTTATTAGCAATATCCTCACAATTGCAGGAAGCCGGAAGACAACAGGAAGCGGAATTTTTAATCAATTTAGCAGAAGAATTATCAGCTTTTATGGGTGACACCAATTCCAATGAAGATTATTATAAGTTTTTAGATGAAGTTTTGCAAGCCGTTTCAGAAAGTGGAGGTAATCCTCAAATTGTTTATTCCATATTCCAACAAAACCTCGATAAACTCGATGAAAATTTAGCCAATATTTTAACCACCTGGGCAACAGATAAATTCAAACAAGTTCCAATAGAAACTGCTACCTCTATGGCCGCAGATATTGCCAATTTTGGTAATTTAATAGCGCAGTTTACCCATGGAAGCAGAAAGAACAATTTAGAGATTAGTATCGCAGGCTATCAAGCTGCATTAGAAATTAGAACCCGTGCAGCATTTCCTGAAGATTGGGCAATGACTCAAAATAATCTAGCTGCTGCATATTCTGATAGAATCAAAGGGGAAAAATCCGAGAATATTGAACAGGCGATCACAGCCTTTCAATCGGCATTAGAAATTAGAACCCGTGAAGCATTTCCTGAACGATGGGCACAGACTCAAAATAATCTGGCTGTTGCCTATTGTTATAGAATCAAAGGGGAAAAAGCTGATAATATTGAACAGGCGATCGCATTCTATCAAGCTGCATTAGAAATTTATACCCGTGAAGCATTTCCTGAAGATTGGGCACAGACTCAAAATAATTTGGCTGCTGCCTATTGTTATAGAATCAAAGGGGAAAAAGCTGATAATATAGAACAGGCGATAGCATTCTATCAAGCTGCTTTAGAAATTAGAACCCGTGCAGCATTTCCTGAAGATTGGTCACAGACTCAAAATAATTTGGCTGCTGCCTATTGTTATAGAATCAAAGGGGAAAAAGCTGATAATATAGAACGGGCGATCGCAGCCTATCAATCGGCTTTAGAAATTAGAACCCGTGAAGCATTTCCTGAATATTGGGCAATGACTCAAAATAATCTGGCTCTTGCCTATTGTTATAGAATCAAAGGGGAAAAAGCTGATAATATAGAACAGGCGATAGCATTCTATCAAGCTGCTTTAGAAATTAGAACCCGTGCAGCATTTCCTGAATATTGGGCAATGACTCAAAATAATCTGGCTGTTGCCTATTCTGATAGAATTAAAGGGGAAAAAGCTGATAATATAGAACGGGCAATCGCAGCGTACCAAGCAACTTTAGAAATTTATACCCGTGAAGCATTTCCTCAACAATGGGCAGACACTCAAAATAATCTGGCTATTGCCTATTATGATCGAATCAAAGGGGAAAAAGCTGATAATATAGAATGGGCGATCGCAGCCTATCAATCGGCTTTAGAAATTAGAACCCGTGAAGCATTTCCTGAAGATTGGTCACAGACTCAAAATAATTTGGCTCTTGCCTATTATGATCGAATCAAAGGGGAAAAAGCTGATAATATAGAACGGGCAATCAGATTCTATAAAGCCGCTTTAGAAATTAGAACCCGTGAAGCTTTTCCTGAACAATGGGCACAAACTCAAAATAATCTGGCTATTGCCTATAAGGATAGAATCAAAGGGGAAAAAGCGGATAATATAGAACAGGCGATCGCATTCTATAAAGCTGCTTTAGAAATTAGAACCCGTGCAGCATTACCTTACGATTATGTAGCAACATCATATAATTTAGGACGGGCTTATCAAGATATTCAACAATGGCAATTAGCTTATGATACTTTTTATAATGCCATTGAAACTCTCGAAGAAATACGGGCAGGAATTGTTAAAGGGGGAGATGCAGATAAACAGAAATTAGCGGAAGAATGGCAAAAACTTTATCAACGAATGGTGGAAGTTTGCATCGAACTGAAAAACTATACCGCCGCCATAGAATATGTTGAACGCAGCAAAACCCGTAACCTCGTTGAACTGTTGGCAACCCGTGACCTTTACCCCAAAGGCGATATCCCCCAAACCGTCCTCGATGAACTCGACCGTCTGCGTCGAAATATCGAAACCGAACAACGCCGCCTGGAAATCGAAGAACGCACCCGCAACCCCTTTGGGGACGGGACAACCGGAGAACGTAGCCCCAATATCGCCACCCTGCAAACCCCACCCCCAGACCGTAGCCGTCTCAACCAACTGCGGCAACAACTCGACACCCTCATTACCCGTGATATTACCCCCATTGACCCTGATTTCCGCCTCACCCAAAAGGTTGAACCCATGCCCTTTAGCGATATTCAAGAGTTGACGGGGGACAATACCGCGATTTTGGAATGGTATATTTTAAGCGATCGGTTTGTGGTATTTATTGTTACTCCACCCCCCTCGCCAAGCAGGAGAGAGGATAGGGGAGAGGTCAAAATCTGGCAGTCCACCCCCGAAGACTATAACGCATTGACAGCATGGGCTGACGACTATCTCACCGCCTACCGAACTGATAAAAAACAATGGCAAAACACCCTAAACTCCCGTCTGCAACGTCTGGGGGAAATCTTACATTTTGACCAACTCCTCAATGCGATCGGGGAAAAATGCGATCGTCTGGTACTTATTCCTAACCGTTTCTTGCATTTATTACCCCTACACGCTTTACCGATATCTCAAGATCGTTTAGGAGAGTTAACTTCCTCGTCAGGGGTAGGGGCGAGGCGCGCCTCGCCCCTACAGGAGTCTGTCATTTTAATGGATCTATTTTCCGGTGGGGTGAGTTATGCTCCCAGTTGTCAACTATTACAAACGGCAAAAAACCGCCAGCGTCCCGATTTTTCTCAACTATTTGCCATTCAAAATCCGACAAAAGATTTAGCCTATACGGACTTAGAAGTTAACAGTATTCGCACTTATTTTAATCCGAGTCTAAGTCATATTCTAGTGGGTGAAAATGCGAAAAAAACCACCTTTAATTCAGAACAACAAACCACCCTAAAAACGGCTAATTGTCACCATTTTTCCTGTCACGGTTATTTTAATTTTGAGAATCCTATTTTGTCCGCATTACTATTCGCAGACTGTTACCTAGAGCCCGCACCTTCGCGCCTTGATCCGAGTCGCCATCTTCCCCTACAAACAGGTAAAACCCTCGATCTGAGTGAATGTTTAACCTTGGGGGATGTGTTTACATTGGATTTGCGTTGCTGTCGTTTAGTCACCCTTTCCGCCTGTGAAACCGGGTTAATTGATTTTCAATCTAATAGTGATGAATATATTGGTTTACCCAGTGGGTTTCTGGTGGCGGGTTCGACTAATGTTGTCAGTTCTCTGTGGTCTGTGAGTGATATTTCTACAGCTATTTTAATGATTAAATTTTATCAATTATTGCGGGAGGGTGAGGAAGTTGCGATCGCGTTAAATCATGCTCAAAACTGGTTAAGAAATGTGACTAAATCCGATTTATTAGCTTGGATCGATCCGGGGAATAAAATGCAGTTACGTCAGTCTTTACAAAACATGAATAATAATGAAAAACCCTTTGCTTCTCCCTATTATTGGGCTGCATTTTGTGCGATCGGGAAATTTTAATGGTTTAACATAGATTATCCTTCATCATCCTTTAAAATATCTTCTAAAATCTCTGGGGTTAATCCTTTTGCAACGGCTTTTTGACTAATTTCGCTCATCGTTTGCCGTAATTTATTAATAGCCACTTTTCGGGATAACGTTTGACTTTTCAATAAAAAGGCAATTCTAGTTTCCATCTGTTTTTTTTCTTGTTCGTTAGCCTGGCGGTAACGTTCAGCAATATCAACCGGAACTTTAATTGTAATTTCTTCTAGGTATGTCATCGTGATTTTACCTCAATTATCATATCCTGCGCTTTAGGATGTTTCTCCTAGTATAACAGTACAGAAACCCGGTTTCTGGAACAGGACTTACGCAAGCACGCTATATATAGCGTGTCAAAAGTAGGCGATCGCCCTAAAAAGTCCTAATTATTTATTTTCCCCCCAATGTTGGGGGCTAGGGGGCTAGATGGCTTGAAATGTATACTGTTTAGGATGCTAAGGTTATGAAGGATTTATCAGCAGTT
>CAITND010000248.1 GCA_903893625.1 uncultured Oscillatoriales cyanobacterium | reverse complement strand
TTTTGCTGTTAATAAATATCAAAATCGTTCGTTTTTAATATTTCCAACTTATTTGATAAAAATTAGAGGGAATTTGAAGGAAAAAATTGATGATTTTTTTTGAAGATTGCGATCGCATTTTTGAAAATGAAAACGCCCTGCAGCGATGCCCCTGGTTTCGATAAGTGGTGACATCGATTTGACGATAAATATATTAAAATATTAACGGTGTTGCTCTTTTAGGACAAACAAACTCGTTAAATATGATAGGATAAAATTAGTTATATCTGGAGAACATTTATGGCAAAAACAGTAACAGAAAAACCTTCAAGCACTCCCATAACGGGCAAAGCCTTGTTACAGAAAGTTAAAGCTTTAGGGAACTTACCCCGATCGGAAGTGGCTCGATTGTGCGGGTATTATACCGAAACAAAAGATAACAAAATCCGCGCCAAGATAACCGAATTTTATGATGCTTTACTAGCGGCTAAGGGGATAGATTTAGAGCCAGCAATGAGAGAAACTCTTGATGTGACTGGCTTGACTCCCGAACAAATCGAACAAATTGATGCAATGATCAACACATTTAGGGGTATCAATAAACATCAAAACCCATTAACAGAAGATCAAATATCAGAATTTGATCCAACGGAGTTGTTTTTTGAAAGTGAAATCCTTCAACCGTTTAATCGGAGTCTGCTTTATGGCAACAGAATCTAAACGAATTTATCTTGACACCAACGTTCTCGCTTATGTTGCTAATACCAAAGCACCTCACCACAGGTCTGCATTAGAAATCTTTCGACCCTGTGAAACAGAAATTCTCTGCGTTTCATCACAAGTTTTAGCAGAATTTTACTCCTATATTACGAATCCTGCTATCTTAGCAAAACCCCTAGAGCCAACAGAAGCCATTAACCGCATTCAACGAATTTGTCAAATGCCTCATGTCTGCTTGCTCTCAACTCCTCTCGATCTTTTTGAAGGTTGGATGAGGTTATTGGAAGAACGACCTGTGACCAGTGGAGGAATTTTTGACTTACTTCATATTGCGATTATGTTATCTCATAAAATCACCCATATTTACACTTTCAATGTGAAGGATTTTTCTTGGTGTTCCCAAATTCAAGCCATCGATCCTAGTCATCGATGATAGGGATCTAACCAAGTTTTAAACTGATCTCTTGATACCAATGATTGAGAATCCGGGGAAAATGGGGGTGATGCAGATCTCCTCGCCACAGAATTAAGGCATCTTCTCCGGTGTCTTGATAATACCCTTTCCGACGTCCTGCTTCTTTAAACCCAAATTTCTTATAGAGATTAATAGCCCGTTGATTAGAAACTTTAACTTCTAGAGTTGCTCGTTCTAGTTTGCGTTTCCAAGCTGATACTAATAAAGCAAATAATAACGCCTGACCTAATCCTTTTCCTTGATATTGGGGATCAATGGCTAAAATAGTAATATGGGCTTCCTCTAATATTGCCCACAAACACCCAAGCCCTACGATTTCAGAAGCAGAACTCACGGAATCTGTTAATTCTATTCTCGGTAATTTTAATTCTTCTTTGTTCTGTTCCCTATTCTCTATTACTTGTTCCCGTTTCCACAGAATTAAATCACTATTAGGACTATCTATTTCTCGTTGATACCCCTCTTTTGTCCAAAGTCCCCCTAAACACCGTTGATCGAGTTCGACAACCGCAGAAAGTTGATCGACGGTTAAGGGTTGTAATTCTAAATACTGTTTCCCCATTTAAACTGGCATTTTCTAATTGAGCTTCTATTCCATTGTAGGGTGTGTGGGCGTTGTTGATATTACGGGACTTAAACAAAAATTAAGACGTAATCTGGGGATAAGTAGGCGAAATGAACCTGTAAGACGATTCTCCTGTCAGTATGGTTTGAATAGGATGTACTGACTTCAGGAGAAACTTAAAAATGAGATTACGCAATTTAACTCTGGTGGGATGTGTTTTCAGCCTGATTTTAGCCTTGGCTCCCAGTGCTTGGGCTGATCGTCAACAAATTGCCCCCGGAGGTTCTCTATCTTTATCAGGAACCTCTGGAGGGCCTGTAAATAGTCAAGATTGTGGGTTTATTGCTCAAACCCCGAATCACGTTGTTGAAATTACCGAGGATTTACCCTATTGGCGAGTGATGGTAACAACCTCTGGCTCACCCACCTTATTAGTTGATGGCCCCACTGGGCGTTATTGTGTATTACCAGAGGGTTCTGCTAACAGTGGTGTTTTACAATATTCTGGTTATGGAACCCAAGGTAATTATAACATTTATGTAGGCGATCGTCAACAAAATCAAAACCCTTATCGGCTGTTAATTTCTGATCAAAAATAGTGATTTAACAGCCAACTGTCAACCGTCAACTGTCAACAGTCAACCCATTTATGATTCTCGTCCTGATGCCCAAAGATCACGCCATTTAACAATTCCTTCATTGGCGATCACCCAACGGCGAGAAACTAAATTTTCGCGGTGAGGGGATATTCCTTCTCGCAAAATGGCATATTTATAATTAATCAATTTTCCGGCACTTTCATTAAAGGGAATTTCCCCAAACCAAGTGTTGGTATTGATATATTCTAAAGAGTAAGCTTGGGCAATATCCCAATTTCCCAATTCAGGACAATCCCCAATGATCACAACTCGTTCTCCAGGTTGAGTTTGAATCCCGTTTAATTGTGCTCGAACAATCGTTTGTCCTTTAATCCGTTCGCCGACTTGGGAAAGAACAATCACCTGTTTAGAGGCTAATTCTAGGTTATAAATTTTCCCATCTTTGACTTCATATTTATTCTGGGACATGACATCAGTATGTTCGCCATCATTCAACTCAGTTTCAACTTCTTCAACAGTTACCGTTTCCCCTCGATTCATCGCTACAAATAGAATACTATCTCGATAGCGACGCACATAACAATAGACATCAGGAGTAATATATTTTTGCCACTGACTTCCTAACGATGCAGCCGGATTTAAGCGCCGTAAACCCGATAATAATCGAATTTCTCGATAGAGAGGGGAATCCGTATCCCAATTTTCCATCATCGGACGATTATAGGGATCATTATTTCCATAGGGATTGTTATCTCCATTGGTATCATTATGAAGGAATTGTTCTGTACCATAATAAACACAAGGAATGCCACGAGAGGTCATAATTAAAGCGATCGCCATTCGCAAAATTTCAGGATCAGGGTTTAAAGTTTGGAATCGGTGCATATCATGGTTATCAACAAACGTGATCAATTCCGTTGAACTATAATAGCGATGATCCAAATTTAAAACATCTTGAACTAAGTGAAATCCTTCTTCTTCAAATGCTCCTAATGCTCGTCGAATAGCGACACAAAATCCAAAGTCTAAAATTGACATTCCAGACTCATTGACAAATTCCACAGACTGATCCTGTTCTGGACTAGAATAAATCCACTCGCCAAAGATAAAAACATCGGGTCTGTAGGTTTTTATATCCGCGTTAAACTCCTGCCAAAACCAGATTGGCATATGTTTAACGGTATCTACCCGTAAAGCATCAACTCCGCGATCTAACCATTGTTTAATGGCGGATTTGATATAATTTCGGTATTCAATATTATTTTCATTAAAAGTAGCTAATCCTGATAATTCACAGTTCATAACTTGCCATTCATCTTCCCAATTTGTTACTTCTCCGTAATGATGATACCAGTTTTTTTCATCATTATTAAAATCAGCAATTTTCACTCCATCATCATATAATACTCCTTTTTTTCCACTAATATCGGGGCTACTATGGTTACACACAATATCTAAAATCAACTTCATATTGCGACTGTGAAGTTCTTCTATTAAACGATCAAAAGTTGTGTTACGGGTATCTTGAGTCGCATTCAGAGATGGGTTTTCATCCTTTCCAATAAAACGGGGATTAAATCGTTTAAAATCACTTGTCCAATAGCCATGAACTGCCGCGGATTCACAGAATAAATCTTCAACTTGTTCAAACAATGGTGTTAACCAAATTGCCGTTACCCCTAAATTTTTTAAATAATCGAGTTTATCAATCACGCCTTGTAAATCACCCCCCCAATATTTCCCCCAATCTTGTTGTTCAGGATCATAAAGTTCAGGATTAGGCCCTTCGCTATTATTGGGATCACCATCATAAAATCGATCCACAACAATAAAATAAATGGTTTCTTGGCGGAATTCAATATCACGGGTATAAAGAAACTCTAAATCAAGATCAAATTCCGGTTTCTGCTCTTGCAGTAGTTCTTGAATTTCAGTTTGTGCTTTAACTTCAGAAACCCCATCTTTGGAGGTTGTAACTTGAGGAGGAAACACTGTATTTGACATAAGGATACTATAGGAGAAAAATTGAATGGTTGGGTTTGCACCTTCTCCTCAGTATTATAGGAGTTATAGCAGTTCCCTGTCAAGTGAGATACACCTTAAAGTTAAAAAGCTTGATGATCAAGGAAATCAGTACACCTCACCACGATAATAACCGCTATATTCAACTCTAGCAGATTCAACATCTGTCAAAAGAAAGAAGAATCACTACAAAGACTTCAGGGTATACTTCTATTCACACAGAATCAAAGATGCCATAATCTCGTAGGGTGGGCTATGCCCACCTGAAAACAACAATTTAAGCCGAAAGTTTAATCAATAATTTTGCTACTTTCGCCCCTAAATTTTCAACATCCTGCTGTTGTTGAGAATCTTTCAAACTACCATCTTCATTAAAGGCTTCAAAATCAGGTCTGGGTTTTATTGTAAATGAAAGTCTGGGAATTTGTCGAACTTGTCGATTGGAAAATTGGGCAGAAATCCGATAATTGTTGCAGACTGGTTAGGGTGATTTCGGGTTTATCTCGATACATCGTTACTTGTCCCGTCACATAAACATAACCCCGTCCTAAACCCGTATAGCGTTTATTAATTAAATAAACTAGGGGAGCATATTTTTCATCAGTGGCTTCAGGAATCCATAATTTTAAACTGTGGTCTTTTGTTCCGGTATGAATAATTGCACTATTGCCTATCCATTTCGTAATTCCCTCCTGTAAATCACAAAAAATCGTAATCTTTTGTTGCTGCATAGCAGCTAATAAAATTTGGGGATAATCTAAACGCACCGATAACACTCCATTCGGTTGTCCATATCGACGAAAATCATCAACAATTGAAGCGCGTAATGACCACCAAGGCATTAAAATTGTATAGTTTCTAAAAGCACTACTTTCGTTAGTTTGGCGATTCCAAATAATCCGATTATGGGATTGAGCATCGGCTTCAGCCTCCATCATTTCCTGATGATATAATCGAGAATTTCCATATTTAATAAAATAGGGACTCCAACCTTCTTTGATTAATTTTAAATTAAAGTTTTCTCCATATTTATGAACACAACAAATTAATCGTCCGTGATGATCTCGATATTTTTCTAAACACACTTCAACAGGTTCATTATCATCAAATTCAATATCAATTTTTGTTAAAAAACCATGTTCATTGGTAAAATATTGTTGTGCCATTTCTGCGGCAGCAATTCCCGCATTGGTTCGGGGTTTAGAATCATGGTTGAGTATTTCTTCCGTATCCACACAATCGAGTCTTAAAAATTCCCGCTTATCATTGAGTAACACCTTGATTGTGTCCCCATCTACGACTTTTGTGACTTGTAAGTTTTTAATCCGAGTTCCCACAATATTTAATTTTCCTTTGAGTTATAAATGATACAATTTATCTTGATAATTGAATTAATCGTCGTCGCTATAATACCATAGTTGGTTGAAATTGCATCCTAAATATTGATTAAGATGAAACTTATTGAGTATAATTATTAAAGATGAATGATCCTAACCGGATTTTACAGGTTGTTTTTTACAAATCCGAACTTGGCAATGAGCCTGTTAGAGAATGGCTAAAGTCCTTATCTCCTAATGAAAAGAAAATTATTGGGACAGATGTTAAAACCGTGCTAAAAATAGATTAAATAACTTATCAATCAATTAACATGAATAATCAATATATTGGCAGTAATTTTGATACGTTTCTTGAAGAAGAAGGAATATTATCAGAGGTAGAAGCAATAGCAATCAAAAGGGTAATTGCTTACCAAATTCAAGAAGCCATGGATCAAGCCGGACTTTCAAAAAGCGAAATGGCTCGACAAATGAACACTAGCCGATCTTCTTTGCAACGGCTTCTTGATCCTAAAAATTCATCTTTAAATTTACAAACAATTACTAAAGCTGCATCAGTATTGGGTAAAAAATTAAAAGTTGAATTTGTTTTAGAATCCAATAGCGATCGCGGCTTGTCCTGATAATAATTTAATCACCTCTAGGATTGCTATAGATGTCGCCATAGTACCATAATTGATTCAACTTGCATCTTGAGAAATGTTAACTTATTTCAAGTTGCGAGAAAATAGTCTCCTACTGATCACAATATGATAATAACTCATCCCGACTTTAATTGTTAATAAATTTCTCGAAAATATCGCCAAATTCTTTACGAACATAAGTTTTATGAGCTTGATCGAGCCAATGAAAAGCATACTGGTTAATTGCTTTAAATTGTTCTTCTAAAGCAGAGGCAGTTGTAGAACGGTTAATGGCATTTGTTGCTGTATTTAAGCTGGTTTTAGCATATTCGTAATAAATCGCATTTTCACGTTGAATTTCCGAAATTTTAATTAATGCTTTATACAAGTCTTTAAGCTTTTCGATAAAGCTTTTGCCAACATCAATGGAGTAGGAATGTTCACCCATAGTAAATTTGATTTCAATGTCCATATCCAAAGTTCCTGCCGTTTCTAGTTTCACATTTTTAATGATATGGTGACTGTAACTAAAACGGTGCAGCAAGCGTTTTTTGCTAACAGCAGAAGTGCCATCAAGATGAATCAAAGCGCGATTAGTAAAGCAATATTCATCGGTTTTTGACTTAATTATAAAATAGATTTTTTCCCCTTCTTCATGGATGATATAATCATCAGTATCTACTTTGTCATAGTCTTTGGGTTGGATGACAGCACCAATATCACTTAAACCCAAAACATCCGCCGCAATATTTTTGAACATATATTTGCCTATGCGATCGCATGAATAACATTAACCTAATTATATCCCACATTCCGCACTTCAAAGAAGTAACGTACTGTACTACATAAATTTCGCTAGATTTATAGTATAAATACTTAGATGATAGAGAGTCAAAAACTTTAGAGCTATAATATTAATCAATTCAGTTAGACAAGGAGATTTTTCTCATGGCACTGATGACAATAAAAGACTTAGAAAACTTACAAGCAACTCTCTCGGAAGCTGGACAGGATTACCAATTAGAACTTGACAATGGTAAAATTATTGTTATGGGGCCATCAGATATTATATCTAGCGAAATAGGTGTCCGTTTAATTGCCTTTCTTTTCGCTTGGGTTGAACCTCGTCGCTTAGGGCGAATATTTGACTCCGCAGGGGGTTTT
Source organism: uncultured Oscillatoriales cyanobacterium (assembly GCA_903893625.1). Taxonomy (GTDB): domain Bacteria; phylum Cyanobacteriota; class Cyanobacteriia; order Cyanobacteriales; family Microcoleaceae; genus Planktothrix. The sequence continues at coordinate 8,170 of CAITND010000248.1, read as the reverse complement.
ATCATGCCCGATACTAACTTAAAAGCACCAGATGTTTCTTTTGTTCGTGCGTATCGCCTACAACAAAGTGTCCGATACTTTGCCGAATTAGTTCCTGATTTAGTTGTAGAAATTAAATCTCAAAGTGAGCGAGTTAAAACACTAGAAAAAAAACTCAAAAATTTTTTAGAATTAGGTGCAATTGTGGGAATTTTGATTGACCCTGATGAATTGACTGTTACCGTTTATCGACCAACCGGGGAACCTATTATATTAGCAAGTGAAGATATTTTAACTCTACCCGAACTATTTCCGGGTTGGGAATTATCGATTTCTGCATTATGGCCGCCTATTTTTACAGAAGCAGAAGTTGATGATTAATTGATTTTTGATCAAACCCTAATTGATTAAAATTGCCTCCCTAACAATCTTATTATAACAATTTGAAACAGGAAAGAAGTTATTTCTATTAACATTTGACAATCAACAGGTAAGATGCCTATTCTACAATCTAATCGCCCGATCGCGTCCCTGATTTTTGGCAGTATATAATGCCTGATCTGCCTTAGCAGTTAAATCCTCTGGACTATTTTCTGGGGTAGGAATAAGACTGGCAACACCTAAACTCAAGGTAACATACTGACTCACTTGAGAAACTGCATGGGGAATCTTTAGAAACGCGATCTCCTTTCTGATTGCCTCGGCAACAATTAACGCATTTTCTGCATTAGTATTAGGCAAAATAACAACAAATTCCTCACCACCGTAACGAGCCACTAAATTTGTAGTGCGTTGAGGAGTTTTAGTAATTACCTGCGCGACTCGAATCAAACAATCATCTCCCCCCTGATGCCCGTAGTAATCGTTATAGCGTTTAAAATAGTCGATATCGATCATAATCAATCCTAGAGGTTGCTGTTCTCTTAAATGTCGTTTCCATTCCAGCCCTAGATAGTCATCAAAACGGCGACGGTTAGCAATTTGGGTTAATCCGTCTAAATTAGCAATCAGTTTTAGTTTCTGATTAGCCTTTTGTAACTCTTGCTGAATTTGTTTAATATCTGTAAGATCGTGAACGTTGACGACTACTCCTGAAATTGTGCCGTCAGTTTCGATGTAAGGGGAATATTTTACTCTGACAAACCGACGCTTATGATCCTTAAAATCAAACCATTCTTCATAGTAAATTGGTTCTCCTTGAAGACAGTGATCAAGATGATATTTAATAATTGTTTGAAATGCTTGTTCACCTAGTATCTCACTTACAGAATGTCCGATAATCTCTTCACTTGGTTTCTTATGCCAATCCAAATAGGTTTGATTTACTACCCGATAAATATAGTTGCGATCAACAAGAGAAATGCCATCGGTGGTAGCAGAAACAATGCGTTCATATTGACGAAGAAATGTCTCAACTTGTTTGCGATAACTGATATCTTTCATCACGCCAATCACACAATCTTCCCCATTCAGTCTTTCTCTTTTAGCAGACAGCAAAACAGTCTTGGCTTCGCCAGACTGAGTGTGAATTACAACTTCAAAATTTTGGATCATCCCTTCCTGAACTATGGTTTGTCTGAAGTGTTTTAAATCCTCAAGATCGTTCCAAAGTGCAAGTTCTACACAGGTGTTACCTAATATTTTTTCACGGGGAGCACCTAAAAACTGGCAGAAACTATCATTAACATTTAAACAACGTCCTTCTGCTAATGTGGAAATCCAAATGGGATCGGGATTGTTATTAAAAATAGTTGAAAATCTTTTTTCTGATTCCTGAATCGCTTTTTTTTGTCGTTGAATAGTAAGCTGATTTTCGACTCGTGCCACAACTTCTTCAACTTGAAACGGCTTAGTAATGTAATCTACGCCTCCTGATTCAAAAGCTTTTACTTGATCGAAAGTTTTATCTAAAGCACTAATAAAAATTACGGGAATGTCACACAAATCCGGGTCAGCTTTGAGTGCTTGACAAACTTCATAACCGTCCATTTCTGGCATCTTGATATCTAATAAAATTACATCAGGTGGTTTTATTCTTATGGTTTTTATTGCCATCCTCCCACTGGTAACTCTACGCACGGTGTAGCCACGTTCGAGCAGTATATCGCTTAATAATTGTAAGTTTTCTGGAAGATCATCAACTAAAAGAATAGTTCCTTTAGTTTCAGATTCAGATTCAGATTCAGGATTAGTTTTCATAATTAATTAGTGGTTCGGCTAAGTCAACAATTTTTTCAAATTCCGATTGGTTAATAAGTTGGTTTAATGATTTTTTTAGATGGCTCTCTATCTCTGGAATTTCTTTGATTAATTGCATTACAAGATTAACATTTGCTTCCAGCGATCCCTCATATAATTTGAGAATCCATTCATTAGACATAACCCTTAAATCTTCAGATATTAGCACATCTTTTTCCTGATCGCTTATTTGTACAGGTATTTCTTCATAAATATATTTTACTCCTAAATGCTTAGTTAATGCTTCAAAAATTGTATATTCTTTAAATGGTTTACGCATAAAATCATCACATCCTGCCGAAAGAATGATCGCTTTTTCTTCTTCTAAGACACTAGCAGTTAAAGCAATGATCGCTGTAGCATTACCTTGAGTGGTGGCTTTAATATATTTAGTCGCTTCATAACCATCCATTACAGGCATTCTCATATCCATAAAAATTAAGTGGGGTTGCCATTGTTGCCAAATTGCGATCGCTTCGTGTCCATTACTTGCTTGTTTTACCTCAAATCCTAAAGGTGAAAGTAATTTAATTAATAATTGGCAATTAATCTCTTTATCATCTACCGTTAAGATTTTGTAAGTCGGTTGAGCGGGTGCTAGTGCTAATACCCGTTGGGGATTAATTTGTTCAATTTTAGTTGATTCTTTACCTAATTTTACCGGAATCGAAAATTGAAAAGTTGTGCCTTTCCCTAATTCACTTTCAACAGTAACATCTCCCCCCATTAACTGCACAAATTGACGACTAATTACTAATCCTAATCCTGTGCCTTCTTGGGATTCTCGTCCTGATTCGGTTTGGGAAAATGCCTCAAATAAATTGCTTAATTCTGCTTCAGAAATTCCTTTTCCTGTGTCGCTAATCTGAAAATTTAAAGTCTGATTTTGATTTTCTTTATTATCAATGGCATTAATACTTAAAATTACTACACCTTTCTGAGTGAATTTAATCGCATTACCTAATAAATTGAGTAAAATTTGACGTAATTTCACCCCATCAGCATCAATATAACGAGGTAGATTTTCTCCACGCACAAAAATCAATTCTAATCCCGCATTAAACGCCCTTAAATGTAACATATCTTCCAAATCATCTAACAATTGATATAGATCAAAATCCTTTTGATTCAGAGTAGTTTTTTGAGCTTCAATTTTAGAAAAATCCAAAATATTATTAATTAAGTTTAATAAATATTCCCCACTACGCTGAATAATTGCCGCATTTTCATATTGTTCAGTAGGTAAATTTTGGGTGCGTAACATTAACTGAGAAAAACCAATAATTGCATTTAGAGGACTCCGTAATTCATGGCTCATATTGGCAATAAAGCTACTTTTAGCCTGATTAGCAACTTCTGCTTTTTCTTTAGCAATAACTAATTCTTCGGTTCTTTGCTCAACTTTTTGCTCCAGCGTTTCTGCATAGTTACGCACATCAGCAACCATTAAATTGAAAGTTTCTGCAAGTTGACCTAATTCGTCTTTACGTTTTAGATCTATTGTTACATTATAATTTTGAGACTGTACTTTTTGAGCGGCGATTTGTAGCTGTTTAATCGGATACCCTAAATAACGAGCCAAGAGAATTGAAAGTAAGATTGAGAGGATAAAACTAACAGCAATTATGCCGAGGCTGATGTATTTCAAACTTTTGATTTCGTCTTGCCCATGTCCTGCTAGATAATCTAAGCCAAGAAGAGCAATGGTTTGGCCTTCTTGATCCTTAATAGGGATAGCGGCGGTAATAGAAGTATAAAAACTATCTATATAATAGTCCTTGGCAACAAATATTTCACCTTCTTTAAAGGCGAGATCAAAGATTGGTGAATTCGGAACATAGAGATTGCCAATTGGATTACCTGGCCAAATCGTACCTTCTGGTTCTGGTGTAGCTGAGGCAAGAAATTTTAAAAACTTGTGATTAGGCGACTCTGGAATTGTAATCAGAATATAAGGTAAAACTGAATCTCTATAAGCTAAAAATTTCTGGGGATAAAATTCTTTTAATGGTGTTACTTTATTTAGGCTGGCATAGTGAATTTTCCTAAGAATTTGAACGATATCTTGAAACTCTTTTGTGGACTGATATTTACGAATATTTTCAGGAGTCAGACTATTCAATGTGCCACCAGGTGGTAATTTTTGCAGCTCTGCCATGGAAAATTGAGCTTGCTTATCAATTTCAGCTTTTAACTTGACAATGCTTTCACGATCTTTATTGCTAAATAAAAAGGTACTGTTACTACCAACAGCTTTAAGCCGTTCTGTAATTTGATTCCTCACTAACTTAGAAGTAATTGAATAAAAATAGTATAGACTGGCTGTGCTAATTCCCAGGGTTAATAATGTGATTGAAATACCTAATTTTATACCAAAAGAAATACGCATAGTTAAATTGATAAGGGAACTCATTCTATTAATTGAAATGATTAGAAAGGCCCATCCTACAATTATAAAAAATCCCAGGTCTACCTGGGATCATAGCAATATTAACACTGATAACTGGTACGGGCGGGTTCTTTTAGATCTCTGTTAATCACCTAAATCTCGATGAACCCGCCCCTACAACTGATAACTGATTTACGCCCCACCGCGCAATTTTTCTAATACACTCCGATCCTGTAACGTAGAGGTATCTCCGGTAATTTCCTGACCCGCAGCCAATGATCGCAATAACCGCCGCATAATCTTCCCAGACCGGGTTTTAGGTAAATCATCCGTAAACCGAATTTCCCCAGGACGGGCTAAGGCGCCAATTTCGCTGACAACGTGCTTCTTGAGTTCCTGTGCTAACTCATCGGACGCTTCTTTCCCTTCCTCCAAGGTCACAAACGCCACAATATCCTCACCCTTAATATCATCGGGTTTCCCGACCACCGCCGCCTCAGCCACCGCCGGATGGGACACTAACGCCGACTCAATTTCCATCGTCCCTAAACGGTGTCCCGACACATTGATCACGTCATCCACCCGACCCATAACCCAGAAATAGCCTTCCCGGTCTTGATGGGCTCCATCCCCAGCAAAATAGAGGTAACTGCCATCTTTCGGTTTCAAATATTCCCAATAGGTGCGACGGAAGCGATCGGGATCACCATACACCGTCCGCATCATTCCCGGCCAGGGATAGCGCACTACCAAATAGCCACCACTGTCATCGGTTACGGGGTTTCCTTCGGTATCGACAATATCGGTTAAAATTCCAGGGAAGGGAAAGGTCGCCGAACCGGGTTTGGTCGGAGTCGCCCCAGGTAAGGGTGTGATCATAAACCCTCCGGTTTCAGTTTGCCACCAAGTATCGACAATGGGGCAATTCCCGTTACCAATAACTCGTTGATACCACATCCAAGCTTCCGGGTTAATGGGTTCTCCAACGGTTCCCAACAGGCGCAGAGACGATAAATTCCGGGACTTGGGATGATGTTCGCCCATTTTCATAAACGCCCGAATTGCAGTTGGGGCGGTATAAAATATTGTCACCCCGTATTTGTCGATCACATCCCAGAAACAACCGGGGTTAGAACTACGCGGCGCCCCTTCATACATTAAGGTTGTCGCTCCATTGGATAAGGGCCCATAGACAATATAACTGTGTCCGGTGATCCAACCGACATCAGCCGTACACCAATAGACATCGGTGTCTTGGAGATCAAAAGCCCATTTATTGGTAATGTGGGTATAAAGGTTATAGCCGCCTGTGGTGTGAACAACGCCCTTGGGTTGACCTGTAGTCCCACTGGTGTAGAGGATGAACAGCATATCCTCACTATCCATCGGTTCGGCGGGACAGTCGGCGGAAACCCCTTGTCTGAGATCATGCCACCAATGATCCCGTCCCGGTTCCATATTAATTTTTTGGGCGGTTCTTTGTACCACTAAAACGTTTTCAACGCTATTCGCACCCGCTTCAATTGCTTTATCAACTTGTTCTTTTAAGGGCACAATGGCATCTTTTCGCCAGCCCCCATCGGCGGTAATTACCAGTTTAGCTTTGGCATCCACTAACCGATCTTTGAGGGCTTCTCCACTAAACCCCCCAAATACAACGGTATGGGGTGCGCCAATTCGAGCACAGGCTAACATGGCAATGGCGGCTTCGGGTATCATGGGCATATAAATGCCGACGCGATCGCCTTTTTGAACGCCTAACTGTTTGAGAACATTTGCCATTTGGCACACTTCCCGATGCAGTTGGAAGTAGGTTAAAGTTCGAGTATCACCCGGTTCTCCTTCCCAAATTAAAGCCGCTTTATTTTTCCGCCAGGTTGTTAAGTGCCGATCTAAACAATTATAAGAAATGTTAATTTTGCCATTAACAAACCATTTGGCAAAGGGCGGCTGCCAGTCTAAGACTTGATCCCATTTTTGAAACCAATGCAGTTCGGTTTCCGCTAATTCTGCCCAGAACGCTTCCGGGTTGGCTTTAGCTTTTTCATAGAGTTGTTTATACTCGTTAGAGTCGATTAGGGAGTTACCCCCCTAACCTCTCCTTCAGAACCGTGCATGAGACTTTCACCTCACACGGCTCCTTGATAATTCCACCTTTGTTATAGGTACGATTCAAAACGGTTTATTGTCATGATTCTTGATTAAAGAACCATCATTTGCCGTTTTTGTGTCGTGACAATGTTTATGTAGAAGTTGCCAGTTATCGTAGGTGTCTTTTCCACCTAATGTTGTTGGTATTATATGGTCAACTTCTACACTGTCTGTACTTGTGAAATACAGACCACAGTGAGGACAGATACCCTTTTGTTTTTTGATTAACTTTGAAACCCTTGTGGGAGTTTCTGGGTATTCGCCTCGTCGTTTGCTCCAATAAATCCAGTCTCCATTGAACGGACTAGCTTCACCTTTAACTTTACTATGCCTTACGATTGGCGTACTGCTATGGGTGAGTAATTCTATCCCGTCTTCTGTACTGAAACACCAATTTCTATCGCCTACTGTGCGCCAGTATTTGTTTTTATTGATGTACCCTTTTCCCCTCTTTCTTGCCCAGGCTCTCAACTTGTCATAAGTTAATGAGTCAACCTTGTTAAAGGTTTCTTTACTAACAACTGTTGAGTAATAGTTTGACCAACCTTTAATAATTGGGTTCAGCTTACTAATTAAGGCAGCTTGTGGGGCGGTCTTATGGGTTTCTATTACTTCAGCTATTTTGACAAGATGAGTTTTTATTTTGGTTTTTGAGGGTGTGATTAGTGTTGTAAAACCTAGCGGTATTCCGTTACTACTGCTTACACTTCGATAGTTTCCTACTTTGTGTTGTTGTATATGGAATCCTAAAAACTCAAACCCAACATTTCCCTCAATTTCATTGAGGGTATGAGTTATTTTTGTTTTGCTTGGTTTTAATTCCAGTCCCAAATCACTTAACCAATTGGCAATTATCTCTTGACATTTTTTGACAACGTTTAAATCCTCATGGATTATCACAAAGTCATCAGCGTAACGGATTAAACCAAGTGAACGGCGGTTATCCCGCTTGTTCCCTTTTAGAGTTTCTGCGTATTGCATGACTCTTTCTTCCATACCATGTAGGGCAATATTCGCAAGTAGAGGTGAAATCACCCCTCCTTGTGGTGTACCATCATGGGTAGGAAAAAGTTCTTTTCCGTCACAATACCCTGCTTTGAGCCATGCTTTAATTTGGCGGCTTAATGTAGGGTATGTGTGTATTTTAGAGAGTAACGCTTTATGGTCTATGCGGTCAAAGCATTTAGCAATATCAGCATCTAGTACATATTTGGACTTGTATCTAATACTATTGAAAATTGCTTCAACTGCATCGTGACAGGAACGTCCTGGTCTGAAACCATAACTGTTTGGCTCGAATTTAGCCTCCCATTCTGGTTCTAACGCTAGTTTGACTAACGCTTGTAATGCGCGGTCGTCCCCCCCAACCCCCCGTGCACGGGGGGCAGGGGGGGTGGGTATTCCTAATGGACG
>CAITND010000247.1 GCA_903893625.1 uncultured Oscillatoriales cyanobacterium | reverse complement strand
TTTTGCTGTTAATAAATATCAAAATCGTTCGTTTTTAATATTTCCAACTTATTTGATAAAAATTAGAGGGAATTTGAAGGAAAAAATTGATGATTTTTTTTGAAGATTGCGATCGCATTTTTGAAAATGAAAACGCCCTGCGGGGGGCAGGGGGGCGGGGGATTTAGGGGGATCTAATCTAGAGGTTTAAGTATGGGTTTTAGCTCGAAAATAATCTCGATATAAATGACAACTGGGAATCAAACTATTGCCTTCATATTTAACTAATGAAGTTGCCACTAATTTAAACTCTAATATTTGTTCTAGCTTAACTGGATTATCTGACATAATCACCTCATCCCTTGATGCTGTTGTTAATAACTGTTCAAAGGTAATCTCTTGACGAGCTAAACGGTAAAATGCCAACCGCACCAAATAAGGAAACCCCCCAATTATTGTCATCAGTTGATTGATTTGATTTTCTGTTAATTTTAACTGATGACATACCGCCAAATCTTGCACCGCTTTAGAATTAAATTCTGTTAAGTCTACGGGAACACCGACATTAAAAGGGGATTGTTTATCAGGTAATTTAACATAAATATTCGTTGAATATAATAAAACCATCCGTAGCTTTTTCCAAATCTCCATTTTTTTCGATTCTTCATGCCAACTTCGCAATAAACTGGCAAAAGTAGTAACGGTTTCAGTATAAGGAAATACCTGTTCAAGTTCCTCTAGGATTAAAACCATAGGTTTTTGGATTTCTTTTAAGATTTTAAGTTGAAATTTTAATTTACATTTAGACTCAGTAAAATCCAAAGATTCAATCCATTGATAATCGAGATCAAGCTGTTCACAGATGTTTTCAAAAAACCATTTCAAGAAATCCGATTTATTTTCTAAAATAGAAACTCCAGTATCCCTTAAATTCAGTCTAACAATTTCATAATCTTGTTCTTCAGCATGATGTAAAATCCGAATCAATAATGAGGTTTTTCCCATCTTAGATGGGGCTTTAATTCTCAATAACGCCCCCGATTTTTCAAGTTGTTGATAACAGTCTGTTTCCGTAGAACCCCGCACCACATAAAACCCAGAATTTAAACCAACTGGCCCATCATCAGGAGATTCTAAAGTTAAATTATTGTCTCCCCCGTCACTAATAAATTTAGTATTTTGACTTTTCAACCATTCCTGTTCTAAACCATTTATAACTTTTGTTCGAGTTACTTTTACTCCCCAAATATCGGATAACTTTTTCCACAATTTACTTGCGACTCCTCTTATATGAGTATAATCCTTAAATTCTTTACGCGCAACTTGGTCATAATCTTCATGATTCCAAACGGCTTGAAGAATAGCAATTTCTAGTTCATTCATCAACCCATATTTTTCTTTAAGAATTTGATTAGCGATCATTTTTGCTTCATCCCAAGTAAACCTTGAATTGTTACTCATCACCAATTGCCTCATTCACCTCAGTTTTATTATAGTAAAAAACTTGTCTTTTTGCCTACCCAATCCCAACATCATACTTTTTCTTACATTTTAAAATTAGTGATAAAACTTCGGATTACATTTTAATACTTTTCTGACTTTTAATCTAAAAATATCATCAAATAAGTGCTTACATTTTACAACCCAATTAAACTTAAAATTTCCGAAAATATCACTATAGCTGAAGTGATTCTAAAGAACTGCAACAGCAAAAATTAACGTTTCGAGGAATAAAACCATGCAATCAATTCAAAATATTATTCTCACTGAACTTGCCCAAAACGCCTCGATCAGCCAAGCTAATCAAATTTTACCCCAACCAATTTTATCGAAAATTGCCAATTATCCCGAAAAAATCCAGTTATTAGAAGTGTCTATCGCCTGCTATTGGCCTGATTGCCACCCTGCTCAAGGTCAATCTTTAGCAACTGATTGGGCAACAATTTTAACTGGTGTCACGATGAAAAATGGACTTCTAGGACTCTGGGAGAATTCCCATAAAGCATTGATTTCCGATGATATTCTCCTGATTAAGTCCTTTACCGATACCCCTACCTTAGCGAACAATTTAGATCATTTATTAGATCGAGTTTCTCACTGGGGTCGGGTATGCAATGAAGAAGTAATGGCCGTAGAAATTGGTAGCTTCATGGGTAGTGTGATGCTGTTGATTTCTCTATAAACCTGTAGGGGTGAGGCGCGCCTCACCCCTACGAACATGATCAAATATCAATCAATCTTCTGTTGTAATTATTACCCCAAATCCTAATTTTATGACCTGTAACAAAACCTTTTGCAACTGGGTGAGAAATTCCCAATACCCCGATCATTATGTGTGTTTGAGATGCGATCGCCAAAAACGTCTTAATCAACCGGATTCTATTTGGACATTTATTATTTTATTTGCGATCGCCTTTATTGTAGTGATTGCGATCGCTTAAAAGAATAGATCAATCCGTGTAAGATTTGTGATCAAAACCTGTAGGGGTTGGGTCTCCCAACCCTCTTTGCATCTGGGTCGGGTCTCCCAACCCGTACAATAAAATATTACAACCTCGGCGCGAATTGCTATATAACCAAAATCTCTGAGATCAAAAAAGGTGGGCAAAGCCCACCCTACGGGTTAAGATTGGGTTTCAGTGTTTAAATTCACTTTAACGACTCGATTAATAACTTCGGGTGCTTTCGGTAAAGTAACGGTTAAAATTCCATCGGTGTATTCGGCTTTAACGTCCGCTTGTACAACGGCTTCAGGTAAGGAAACCACCCGTCGAAATTGACCTTCAGGAAACTCAGAATAGTTGATTTTGTGACCTTCGGGGAGTTCCGTTTCCAGGGTTTTACCGGAAATTGCCACCCCATTTTTTGCCACTTCAATATCTAATTCATTCTTATCTAAATTGGGAATAATAGCCAGTACAATATACTGTTCTGGGGTTTCTTCCAGTTGTACTGAAGGAGTCCAGTCTGTAGAAACTTCAGTTTGGGTTAAGTCGGTTAATTCATCAAATGCTTGATCAAATTGACGTTGAATTTGTTGAATTTGTTCAAAACCGGGAAAAGAATAACGAGTTAACAGCATCATCAGTTTTCTCCTTTGGGAGTCTTAAGGTTTTTGTTTATGAATTGCTTGGCTTCACATCTCTAATAATGGGTGATTTCTCAAGAATCTAAAATGGAAAAAACCGTACTTTTAAGTCGTACTTCCCTACCGAAGAAGGGGAGAAGGGGGAGAAGGGGAGCAGGGGGAGCAGGGGAGC
>CAITND010000246.1 GCA_903893625.1 uncultured Oscillatoriales cyanobacterium | reverse complement strand
TTTGCAAAGCATAAAAAACAATATTTTATCTGATTTAAACGAAAAAAAAACAGAAATAAAAAAATTAGAATTCTTGAATTCAAACAATTTAAACCATTACAGTTCAGTTTTAATAACATTGTTTATTCTTGCTTTTATTGCTCCCATGCTTTTAAGTAAATCTTTGTTTCTTTTATTTATTATGATATTATCTGTTATATTACTAATATTTATAATTATTTCGTATAGTTCGTTTTTGGATTTTAAATCAAATAAAATAGAAAAAATAGATCAAATTTCAGATAAATTATCTAAAAATTGGCAACAATGATTAATCAATCTCCTATCTTATGCTTTCAACTTTCACCTAGACAGATTATCCCAAGTAGCGATCGCCTCTACCCACTCAACAAAGACCTACAACAAACCCAGGATCAAACCATTCGTTCTTTGACTCGGTTGGGGATTAACTTAACCGTTTCTTTGCGCTATGATTATGATCCGAATCAATCACCGCAACTCAGAACCTATTTGCTGATTCGTCAAAACGACGATCAACAAAACCCCGATTTTTTAGAACAAATTGCGAGTTTAGTTACCAAGGGAAAACTCAGCAACTTTTTGATCCTAACTCCCCAAACAAACTGGAGCGATATTCAGACCTTAGACTGGGTTAAGATTATTGGTGAAATTCTCAAACCGGAAGACTGGATAGAACCGCAAAATTGCTATTTCCCCCAATTTTTTAAACCCAATCCTGCTAACGATATGTTAGCGGTTTATGATGTAATTCATCGTTTGGATCGGCGATTGATATTAGAAATTACTCTAAAAACCTATCAAAACCCCAATGAAAAACAACTCTGGGTGAATGGGATTAACCAAATGTTAACCCAACTGGAAAAAGTTAATAGTAGTGGAACACCCGATCAAATTCTGTCTACCGCATTAAATTTATATCGCAGCTATCAACAGATTTATACCACTGGGGAGTTAGTTCAATATAGTATTAAAGCGTTAGGAGAAAATCAAGGCGATGTTTACCTTGTTCTCAATACCTTATTAGAACACGCCACCGAAGTTAACAACCATCAAAAATCAGGTCAAATTGTTATCGTAGGGAACAATAAATCAGAGTTTTCAGACAGCTTAAACGCTACCCAAACTATTGATATTTATAGCAAAATTCAAGGAAGCATTTGGCAAAGAAGCTTAGAAAATATATTGATTCGAGATGCTATTAAACCGAAAAAAACCGGATTAGCTAAATTTAGTGATGATTCTCTGAGTTTATCAAACCCCCGTTTCACACCTCCTCTCCTCAATTCTAATCAAAATCAACCGCAAAGTTCTGATCTGGTTTTAGGGAGTCCATCAGGATTAGCTAAATTTGCAGCAAGTCCACCTGCGGCCAAAATTAAAGATTTAAAACCCTTACATCGGTTAGCAACGCTTTCAGAAATTGCCGGATTTTTCCGCATTCCTATTCCTCCAGTTACGACTCAAGTTACTGTTAAAGAAACGATGAAGCAGTTACCCGAAAAGTTAACAATTGAGGATGTGATTCAAAACTATGGAAAATTAATTACAGAAGATACCTATATTGTTGGGGTAGATGAACAGGGAGAACCTTGTATTTCTAACTTTTCTAAAATTCCTCATCGGATCATTGCTGGGGTTCCGGGTTCGGGTAAAACTAATTTTATTACTTCTGTTATTTATCAGTTTCTCCATGCTAATCCTCAACGACAAATTTATATCGCTGATTTTCAAGCAGGTTTACATTATCAATTTATTGTTGAGCAACAACCCACTGTAAAAATGATCACGCAAGCTAAAGACTGTGCTGAACTTTTAGCCCAGTTATGGGAAGAACATGAAAATCGTCGGACAGAAATGGTTAAACACCGAGTCCGAAGTTTGGCTAATTTGCATCAAAAAACCAATATAAAAAAAGATCGAATTCTTTTAATTATTGATGAAGCATCCTATATCAAAACGATGGAAAAAGCCTTCAGAGTTTCCATTGAAAGTCATCTCAATAACTTAGCGGCTCAAAGTCGAGTGACAGGGATTCATATTATTTATTGTAGTCAACGACCTACAACAGAAGTGATTGATCCTCAAATTTCAAATAATATGGATGAAAGGATAATTTTTCGCGTGTCTTCTAGCTCCAGTAATTTATTATTGAGCGATGTTACTGCTTCAAATCTACCTGTTGACCCTCCAGGACGTGCTATTTATCGAGGAATTGAGAGCCAACTCAAAATGGTTGCAACTCCTTATGTTCCCGATGATATTTGGGAGAATCCGTTATGCTAAAATATATATTGAGTTGAGAGGATTTAAACTTAATCTGGTTTAAAAGGTAAAGATTAAGGTTGTCATGGGCAGAGCATCGTCCTAGATTGTTAACCTAAATCAAATTAAATTAACAGTTTTGAGAGGACAATTATGGGATTACTTGATAAAATTGAAGACTTGCAAGCCACGATGAATCAATCTGTGGACTTAGTAGCAGAAACTCAATCTTTAGCTATCGTGCTAGGATCTACACCAAACGACGAAATGCCAGGAAAACTCAATAGTCTTCTTGAGTTGTGTACTGAAAGTATTACAAAATTAAACAATGCACTTGAGCAAATTGAAGAAATTCAAAACATTGTATGAGTAGCAGACTAAGCGAAAATATTAGATTGCTTCAGTCTAACCTTTCTCAAGCGTTAGAGACTTTAGCTGAAGCCCAAAATCAAACTAGATATTTAATGCAATATGATCCCTATGAACTACCACAAAAATTGAGGGAAATTACAGAAAATGCCTATGAAACGTTACGTTATCTGCACCTTAGTCGAGAAATCACTGAATTGTTGCAAGAATTAATTGGGAATCAATTTGCTTTAGCTTCCGTTATTTCCCCCGGTAATCTTAAATTAATGTCTGAATGGAAACCTAAACCCCCAGAAGGAATAAAACCCAACCTTAATGATATTAATGCAGCCGAATGGCGATATCAACGTTATCAATATGAACAATATCAAGCCGGAAAACAAGAGCAAGATATTCTAACATTTGAAATCTGGAAAGAACGATATTTTAATCCCGCAGCACAAGGAGGTCGTCCTGGTAGACCTGGAGGTTCTCAACAGGTAGCAGCACGTCAAGCATTAGTAAATGAAGGGTTTAAGAATGTTGAAAATGTAGAATTAGGGGGTCGTTATCCTGATATGGTTCGGTATAATTTAGAGGGTAGTATTGATTATATTGAAGTAGGGGAAATGCTCCAAAATGGAATGCCAGAAGCAAGAGAACGGTTCAAAATAGCCGATGAAATTCCCGCTTTAGGTGAAAAAGATAGTGTTACTTTTGTGGATAAAATGGATATTAGCAGGCGCATTAGTTATTATAGAGGAGATGATGTAGAAACTAAAATATTAGGCGATCGCTCATAATTTTTTTAATAAGATAGGAGAAGAAAATGAGTTACTTTCTGCGTGTATTTTGCCAAGATTCCCAACTTTTAAAAACTGATGAAATTATTGATTTCATTAAGCAAGGGTATTTTTTTGAGCAACTTCCTGATTTTAAAATTAAGAATACGATAGCAAATGCGGAAGAAATTAATTGGGAAACAATTACAGTTCTATATGATAGAACCAAAAGACCTGTTAGGATTGAAAGAATTATTGATGCAGAATTAATCCAACAAGAGGTTCTGGAAATTATCAATCATCTTAAAGGCTCAAATTTTAATCCGCAACCGGACTTAATTTATAAACTGGCTACCAGTATTTATAAACTCGCTACCAGCAAACAAGTAATTGTATTAGAAGTTGACCCTGTTGGTTTAACTGATGCCGGGTGGGAAATGTTAGATTGTTTAGAATCTTATTTAGCTAAAAATTTATCAGGTCTTATTTATGCACCCGACCAAGGATTTTTTGATAGTAACCTCAAACTATTTTATGATATAATATTACCAACAAATCAAACTAATCAGAATATTACGCTGAGTCAACTATGAACTGTTATAATAAAGTTTAAGACTCACAGAATAACAGAGCTAAAATTCATGTTTGATCGAATTACGTTTGATCCTAAAATTATGGGGGCAGGACTATTCATAATCAGTTTCTTGTTGATCTAATGCTAAGAATAACTCTTCAGCATTTAAGATAAAATCTTCATCTGTCAATGGTGGAAAGTCAAAATGGACGAGCCTCCTCAAGATTTCTAGCGCAATCTCAAGTTGCTCTGCATCAGCCAACCTATCAAAAGTATTAAGAATCTCTTGAGCTAAGGCCGTCATAGTTTTTCACTCCTCTAATGAGTAAAGCATTGTGACTAAACTCCTTGATTAGTTTATTTTACCGCAAACCTCAAAGGATCGCGCCTTTGCCGTGGGCTTCATACCAGTGAATTTCTGCTTCACATCCATACGAGCAAAAGAATAACCCTGCATTCACGCCAGGGAGTGTTAAAGATGATCTTGAGCAACTATCAACGGTCAACGGCATGATATCATTGTGCAAAACTTGAAATGGTTATGAATCTTTCTATTGTGATGTTTTCTGGATTAAAAAAAGCACTTCTGACCAACCTCCCACGACATCGGCGTTGGTTGTCCGTAGTGGCGACAGTAAGTTTGTTTCCGTTGTTTGTTTCCGTTGCTCCTGCATCGGCTTTTCCTTCCTTCGTATTAATTCGGCGACAGGACTATAGAAACTGCACCCAACAGTTAGTTACGGCGGGGCTATCTGTGGAGTTGGCAACTCAAGGCTGTGGAATGGCTGCTAGACCTAGAAATATGGGGTATTGTGTCACCCAAATGCAAAGAAATGTGGCAGCCCTACCCGTAGAACAAATATTATCCGGTTGTCTACAGGTACGCCGTCCTGATGAATTAGCAAATTGTGTGGTCAATATTAACAGAAATGTTACTGCATCTGATCCCTTGAATATTCTTGATAGTTGTCGTCGGAGTGTATTACCCGAAAACTTATCTTATTGTGTTGTTGGCATGGTTCAAGCTAATACTAATCTAGCTGTTGATCAATTATTGAAAACCTGCTTAACTCCGCCTGAAAATGTTGTGGAGTTACAAAAGGAAGATTCCATTGAGTTGAAATTAGATACACCTGCTCAATAATATAGCAGGGAACAGGGATCACGGATTTAAGAGGATTTCACGGATTTCACGGATTTTAATCTGTGTTAATCAGCGTAATCTGCTTAAATCCGTGATCATATTAGAACAGAATAATATCATCTGAATTCAACGTTGTTACTCCTGTAACTCCCTCTAATTTAGCCAGAATTCGAGAATCATTACCTGATGTGTTATCACCATTGGCATCATAAATTAAATAAGTATTCTGGCCATTATCAAAAGCAAATAGACTGGGATTATTCCCAGGTAATACATCAATTGAAACATTTGTTTGTACAGTCGTCAGGATATTAGCAACATCCGAAATTAAACTCGTCGATATGCTAATTTGATCCCCTCCAACCTGACCCAAACCTTCAAAATTGTTAATGGAATCATATAAACCACTGCCAATTTGAGGATTAATTGCAGTTCCCACCGCATTAAACCCGGCACCTCCTCCATCGAGTGCATCACTATAAATAAACAGGTCTGTTTCCCCTGAGTTACCAACTAAGCTATCCTGTCCTAAACCCCCAAACAGGTTATCTTGTCCCGCACCTCCATCGAGAGTGTCGTTTCCACTTCCTCCCGATAAACTATCATTGTCATCATTTCCCTGCAGGGTGTCATTTCCCTCCAAACCCACGAGGGTATCATTCCCACCCAGACCATTAAGGTTATCGCTAAAACTGCCTCCGGTAACAGAGTTGGCATCAGCATCCGCTAACGGTAACAATTCAATATTAATCAGACCCGTCGCTGTGCCCCCTTTGCCGTCACTGATACTGTAGTTGAAACTATCAACCCCGGTATTACTTCCCAGACGGCTGTACTGAACTAACGACCCGCTTTGAGTGACTAACCCTTGTGCTGTGGGAGGGTCATCTACTGAGGTCAAGGTCAGAACATCTCCATCAGGATCAGTATCATTTGCTAACGGAGAAATCGGGAATTGGAATTGGATGATATTATTCGTGAAAATGGGGCCATCTGTAACCGCAACGGGAGGCTGATTCAAGGCAATCACCGTAATGGTACTGGCTGCGGTATTACTATTATCGGTGCCATCATTCACCTTAACCTGAACTGTGCGGGTTGTGGTGTTCGGAGGAGTCGCCGTATTGTTATAAATAATTTGTCCAATGGCGGTTTGATAAGCAGTAAGTGAGGCATTCCCCGTTAAGGTTAAAATTCCGGTGGTGCTGTTATAACTACTGGCGGTAATACCCGTTGGTAACACACCATTGACCGCTAAACTTTCTGCACTGCCGTTGAGTGGATTTGTTAAAGTAAGTGTGGCTGACTGGATTGTTGTATTGTCCGCATCCGTAATCACAATATTACTTCCACTGGCGATCGCAACAGCAGGCTGTCCTTGTTTAAAGGTCGCCCCAGTATTATTTCCCGCTTGGCTACCATTCAAGTCTAAGGTTGGGGGTTGATTCGGATTAACCGTAATACTCACCGTAGCGCTACTGGTTCCCCCTTGACCATCACTAATGCTATACAGGAAACTCGCTGGCCCTGTATGGTTGGTGGCTGGAGTAAACAGAACGTTACCATTATTCAGGGTGACAGTCCCATTTGTAGCATTACTGACTTGAGTAATCGTTAATGGATCATTATCAGGATCGGTATCATTAGCTAATAGGGTTGAGGACGATATCGTTAACAATTGATTTTCCGTACCTACAACACTATCATTCACCGCATTTGGTGGCAGGTTCGATGAGAGCACGGTAATATTAACCGTCGCGCTACTGGTTCCCCCTTGACCATCACTA
>CAITND010000245.1 GCA_903893625.1 uncultured Oscillatoriales cyanobacterium | reverse complement strand
TGGTAAACAAACTAGGGGAGGGCATCCCCAAAGTAACGCTAATGGACTGGAAACCTCTACTCTGCTTGGGGAAACCCTGGTCGAGCAAGTATCCAGGTTGAAGTTAGAATCTCAGTGTCTTCAGACCTGAGAGTGTCAAAATTTCCTATAACCCACCTAACTAAGCTGGAGAGTTAGAAGGCATGGATGCCGATGAACTTCTGCTCAAATATAAATCAGGCACAAGAGATTTTACGGCTATTCTGCTGTGTGAAGCCAATCTCAGTCGAGCCAATCTCAGTCAAGCTAACCTGAGCCAAGCCATTTTGAGTATTACTAACCTCAGTGGTGCCAATCTCTCGGAAGTCAATCTCAGTCACGCTAAACTGAATGTTGCTCGCCTCAGTGGGGCGAATTTAACTCGCGCCTGCCTTGATGATGCCATTCTCAATGTTGCCAATCTCATCCGTACCGATCTTAGAGAAGCATCCTTAATCAATGCCTCTCTGATTCGGGCCGAACTGATGCGTTCCGATCTCAGCCATGCTTTATTGATGGGAGCAAATCTCAGTGAAGCCGATTTGCGAGAAGCCACTTTGCGACAAGCTAACCTTGAACAAGTTAATTTGAATGGGGCAAATTTAACAGATGCCGTTTTAATTGGTTGTAATTTAGAACGCGCTAGTTTACATCGAGCTTGTGTTACTAAAGCAGATTTAAGAGGGGTTAATTTAAGTAATGGTGAATTGAGGCAAGTTAACCTTTCTAAATCTAATCTCAGTGGGGCTGATTTGAGAGGTGCAAATCTTCGTTGGGCTGATTTGAATGGAGCCAATTTAAGTGGCGCTAATTTAGAGCAAGTTCGATTAAGTGGAGCGAGTTTGTGTGGAGCTAATTTAAGTGGCGCAAACCTGATGAATGCCGTTTTAATTCATGCAGATTTAACCCAAGCTAATTTAATCAATGCTGACTGTACCGGAGCCGATTTAACAGGTTCTTCTTTAACGGGAGCTAAACTGTTTGGGGTATCTAGGTTTGATTTAAAAGCGGAAGAAATTACCTGTGATTGGATTGATTTAAGTCCCTTGGGGGATAGTAATCAGATTCAAACCTTTAGCCCTAAAGAAGCGAATAAATTTTTTAATGCTACCTTTCCAACGGTTGAAATTAGCGTTGATACCCGATTAGGATTTGAAGCTCACACGATTCTCGCTAAAATTTATCATTATATTCAACAACAATCCTCGTTACTTAACCAGCCTCCCACCATTGAAGTTAACTCAAGACGAACAGTGATTTCATTCAAAATTGAATCGAATGAACAACTGTTGAGCGTGGCTTATGTTGCTATTTTACCCTTTCGGGATGCCGATGCCACCCAAAGTGCCATTGAAATAGCAATTAAACGGTTAACTCCAGAAACTTGTAGTCAATTTCCAGTACAGTTATCCAATCGAATTGTACAATTAGGGGTGGAAATGGCTCAACAGATTCGCATTTTAAGCGATATCAGGCTACCCCAGTCTTTGCTTGAAGAAATTGAAACCTCAACGCCTTTCTTTCTCTATCCCACACGCACCGTTCTCAAAAGTTCTAGCCATCAAAATTTAATTCTGCATAGCCATGCTTATTTTGGCAGAAGTTTAGCAAGTTCTCCTGACTCATCGGAAAGTTCAGAATCTCTGAACAACCCCTATTTAAACCCCAAACCCCTTGAGATAGAAACCCTCCTAAACTTTATTAAAGGATTTTAGCAGCCTTTTATTTGTGTTTGAGTCACAACCGAGAATAACCGTTTATTTAATCAGGGTCAGAGGATCATTATTATGATTGAAAGTGAATTAGTCAAAGTCTACCAAATTGTTAAAAGATATCAGGAAGGAGAGCGAAATTTCGTTGGAATTAATCTCAATGAAGCCAATTTAAGCCGAATTAAACTCAGCCAAGCGAATTTAAGTCAAGCTTCTTTTATGGTTGCTAATTTAACCGCCGCTAATTTAAGTGGTTGTAACCTCACGGGCGCGAATCTGAATGTGGCTCGACTCAGTAATGCCAATTTGAGTAAAGCTATTTTAGACCGAGCGACCTTAAATGTTAGCAATTTAGTTCGAGCCGATTTAAGTGAAGCTTCTCTGATTGAAAGTCTACTAATTCGAGGAGAATTAATTCAAGCTTTACTCAGCCAAGCTAAATTAATTCAAGCCAACTTAAATGGTGCCGATTTAAGAGAAGCTAAAGTTGAACAAGCAGATTTTACCTATGCTAATTTAAGCGGGGCGAATTTACGCGCCGTTTTTGGGGTCGGAACTTGTTTTAGGAGGGCGGATTTAAGAGGGGCAAATTTAACCAAAGCAGACTTACCCAAGGCGGATTTTAGTTATGCAGAAATGCGACAAGTTAACCTCACCCATGTTAATTTAAGTGGGGCGGATTTAAGTGGGGCGAATTTACGCTGGGCGGATTTACGGGGAGCCAACTTAGCAGGTGCGAATTTAAGTGAAGCTAATTTAAGTGGTGCTAATTTAAGTGGTGCTAATTTAAGTAATACTAATTTAGTCAAAGCGAGTTTTGTTCATGCAGATTTAACCCAAGCTAATTTAATTCAATCTGACTGGGTAGGGGCAGATTTATCAGGGGCTACCTTAACCGGAGCTAAACTCTATAATGTCCGTCGATTTAGTTTAAAATCCGAAGATCTTAAATGTGACTGGATTGATTTAAGTCCCAATGGAGATCATAGTTATGTTATCCAGTTTAATCCTGAAACGCTGAGAAAGTTTTTTCATCAAAGCCTGCCCACCGTTCAAATTTTCATTGATGCGCCGTTAGATTTTGAATCTAATTTAGTGCTAATGACAATTTATCATAAATTAGCCCAAGTCTATCCGGTAATGAATCGTCCACCTAGCGTAGATGTGGATTATCGACGCACCACTTTAACCTTTTCCGTAGAACGAGAAGAACATTTATTTCCCCTGGCTTGTATGACGATTTTTCCCTTTGATGATTCCTCAGCCACTCAAAAAAATATTATTACCTTAATGAGAAGAATCAAAGAAGATAATTTAGGGAAAAATCGCAAAGTTCAAATATTAACGGCGATGAATCAGGTGATTATTAAAGCCAATGATTTTAAAACATTAGTTCGAGAAAATCATAGTAATTCTCGATCTGCCTTCTTTCAGTCCGCCACCCAAACCCTGTTAAAAAATAGTAGTCAACACAGTTTAATTGTTCACAGTCATGCTAATTTTGGCAAACGCTTTGATGAATTATCCACTCGTCAAACCGATGCCGATTTAACCCTCAATTCCCGTCAATCTACCCTTCCCGATTTCAAAGAGGTGATTGATTTTATTGAAAGCTTTGATTATCTGAGTTAATCAGCGATGATGGTAGACGTAGAAATTCAATAGGCATTTTTGAACAAGTTTGATAGAAGTTGAAGTCCATAACTTATTGCGAAACTTTCTGAAGTCGCAAGCCGAAGCCCCTTGGCCTCATCATCTCACGATGGCACGTTTGGTGGCCAGAGCCTTGCGATTGGGACGGAATGCGTTAATTCAAACGGGAATTCCCCCTAGCCACTCTAATCATCCCTATCGGTTTAGTTATTGGATACCGTTGTTAGTTTGGCATCAACCTGCGATTGTGGTTGCACCCGATGGGATTTTGGACGAACTGCAACGGCTAAATTTGTCAGAATGGATTAACCTAGAAACCTTAAACCATCCCGATTTAATCGCGAATAAACCTATTGTCCGGGGCGGTCGCTGGCCTGATGATAGCTTTCAAGGGGTATTCCTCACAACGCCCCCAGCCTGGTTATCCGCCCGTTTAAGGGGCAAAAATGCCTTTCCGCAACAGATTCTCACCCTGATTGATGGGGCCGATGATTTAGAAGCGTGGACACGCCAAACCCTAACGGTGAGTTTGCATCCCCAAAACTGGAATCATCTGATGGAACATCAACCTGAGCAGGCAGAAACGATTAGAAATGCACGGGTACACCTAACACGGGTATTATTCCAACATCCCCCCAACCCCTATCAATGTTATGTGTTAGACCGTCCTGAACAGGAGATCATCGAGCAACTGTATTCCATTCTTAAACTCAATTCCGATCCTGCGTTGGTGCAATGGCAGAGGTTTTGGCAACGCTGGCAACTCACAGATCAATTAAAATGGGCCGTTGTAGATCGGACATTAGGAACTTTTTCCCTATTTTGTGGGCCAGTGGATGTGGCATCGGAGTTAAGTTGGATTTGGCCGCAACAGCCTGTGGTGTTAATTGGGGGAGCGTTGGATTTAGACAAAACGGCCCCGATTTACCGCCAGTCCGTAGGATTAGGAGAAATTACGGGTGTAAAATTTACCCCAGATCGGCAAAGCCAACTGATTCAACTTTATATTCCATCGGGTTTACCTTTACCGAATACTCCTCAGTTTCAATTGGCTTTGATTAAAGAGATTTATACGATTTTATGTATGAGTTTATCGGTACAGGGGTTAAGTGTTTTATTGATAGGGGATATGCCTTTAAAAGCGCAGGTTAGTACAGCAATGGCGGCAGAATTCGGTTCACGGGTACAGGTAGAAACAACGGACTTGCCAGAAAATGGGGTTTTAGTCACGGGTTGGGAGTTTTGGCGACAGCATCAAGGGGATTTACCCTCACCTTATTTATTAGCGATCGCCACTTTACCCATTCCCTCTTTAGAAGATCCCTTAGTCGCCGGACAAGTCGCCTATTATAAACAACGACATCTCGATTGGTTTCGGTTTTATTTATTACCAACAGCTTTAAGTGAATTACAACGGGCTGTTGCGACCGTCCGCGATAGTCAAGGGGTTGTGGCATTATTTGATAGTCGAGTTTTGCATCGCAGTTACGGAGAACAAGTATTAACAGCCTTAAGTCCTTCCGCCCGGATTGATTATTTAGATACCTTGTGGTTAGTCCAGTAGCCATTTCCCCTTTTCAGATTCAAAGATTCGGATCAACTCCTAGACTTTTCAACCGTTCTTCTAACTCTTTTAACCGAGCTTCTGCTAGTTCAGCCCGTTGCTTTTCTTGTTGTAATCTCTGCCCCAATTCTACAAACGTTAAAAACCGTTCTCCTGTGGGGGTAAAAATTTGTAATTCCTTAGCCATTTCAAAACGAACTCCTAAACGGGGACTCACCCAACCTTGAATTTCTTCAATAATCGTTAATTGTCCTTCGATGCGTTGCCATCCGGCAAAATCCACTTTTTCAGGATCATAGAGATAATATTCCTCCACACCATATTGTTGATAAAATTGCAGTTTAGCTGCCATTTCTTTAATTGTATTACCAGGGGAAAGAATCTCAAAGACTACCTGGGGCGGGATATTATCTTCTTGCCATTGTTGATAAGAACCCCGATAACCTTTGGGACGACCAAAAACCACCATTACATCCGGGGCGCGACGAATCGTATTATTCCCTTCAACGGGATACCAGAGTAAATCTCCGGCTACAAACACATTAGAATTGTCAGCAAATAACAGGTCTAAATTTTCCTTAATTGTCACAATCCATTGAAATTGCAGCGTATTATCAGACATCGGTTGCCCATCACTATCAGGATAAACAATAGGGGTTTGGGTTTGGGGTTGCAGTTGTTGGATCATAAGATTAATGTAAGGTTCAAGACTGCTATCTTAGTCTAACATAAATTGATATAACCAATCAAAAATCAGTTATAATTAAGCTAATCAGGGTATTTTTGCTAATTGAAAAACCCGTTCAGATGTTGTTTCTAAACCATCAAATAAAGAATCAATTAACGGTGTATTTTCCATATAAGTTTTGGGGGGTGCATCGGGATAAAAAACCGTAATACTTCTAGCTTGACTATCAACAATCCAAACCCGCAATATTCCGGCATCTAAATAATCTCTCGCTTTAGCCACTAACTGTCCAAAAGTTTGCCCAGGGGAAATAATTTCTATGACTAATTCCGGTGGAATAGAACAGACTCCTTCCTCATTCCAATCTGGCGGAAACTTCTCGACAGAAATATACAACAGATCAGGAATTGGTACCCAATCTCGACCATTTCGAGTTAATTTAATTCCCAATTCTGGACAAACCTCACCTCTTTCGCCACACCATTCAGATAGTAGCTGAAGTAATACTCTTGTTAGTCGAGAATGGAATTTTTTCGGTGACATTTTGGGGATAATCTCACTATTCACTAATTCATAATTGATCTCACCTTCTGGTAACACGAGAAATTCTTCTAGGGTGAGTTTGTTTTTAGTTTTGATCATCTGCGATCACCTCTTTATTACAAAACAGTCTAACTTAACATTAGACCATTTAGTGTTAATGCCTCCCGCTTGGATTCAAGAGTTTCATGAAGCGGTATTATGTACGAAAGAAAAGCGCATTTTTGAGTTAATTCAGCAAATCCATGAACCCTATTCAGCCTTGGCTTTTACTCTCAAACAATTAGCAGATGAATTTGAGTTTGATCAAATTTTAGCCGTCACAGAAACCCTAATTTCGCAGTAGGCTTTAAAGTAATTTAAAGTCGTTCCAGTAATTGTTTTTTCTTGGCCTGAAACTCTTCTTCCGTTAAAACACCCATTTCTTTTAGTTTTCCGAGTTTTTCCAAAGCTTGATAGATATTCGCTCCTTCATCTTTTTCATTTTCTAAATCAGAAACATAAGATTTCCCCTTTTCAAATGCACTATCATATACTTTTCTAAGTTGATCTTCAGCAAAATTATTTAAAGTTCCTGAGCTAGAAAAATGATTAATCGCAACTTGTCCGACTGCATAGGTTGAAGCCCCAGAAGTCAAAGCCATGGATGCACCACCGATGATAGTTCCTATCCCTGGAATTGCTTTGACTAAACTGGCTCCTAAACGGGCAATGGTGGTTCCCGTTAAAGCAGAAACAAATGCTTTTCCTGTACTTTGTGAATAGTCAACCGCATAGAGGCGGGCTAATTGCTGCAACATTTCCAATTGAATAGCTGTTACCGCAGCAAAATCAACCAGCGGTAAGGGAATTAAGCCCCCTCCCACTGCCCAAAGAACATGGGTACGAATAATTGCGTCGGCTTGAGATCTTTTACTCATTTGACCACCTTATTTTAGCTATGGCTAACTAAAGTACATTTTAACAAGCAGGTTTGAGGTCTGTTTCAGCTTAAAACTTGTCTAAGCCTCGCAGTAAACCATTCAGGGCTTTTCTTAACAAAAATAGTCAGAGAGTCCTGAAGGACTCACTACGGTTAACGAACTTCAATTTTGGCTAAAGCGGTATTGCGATAATAATGGGCTAAAATTTGCTGGTAATTGTATCCACTACGAGCTAAATTATAAGCCCCCCATTGACTTAAGCCAACGCCGTGACCAAAACCCCGACCTGTGACTTGAAAACTTGTTGTCCCGCTTTTGCGATTAACTTGAAATCGGGTGCTACGCAGTCCTAACGCCGAGGCGATATCCTCCCCACTCATAACTCGCGCCCCTTTGTCCCCCACGACTTTCATCGCTAGAATACTACCAAAAGCCGAAGTCCGTTGCGGGGTCATCGTCGTAACATTCCCCACACCCGAAATTCTCTTACTTAAATCCGCTTGCGAGAAGGTTTTTGTCCACTCAAACACCGGGGTTCCTTGGTCAAAATCAGGCACTCCCCGTAAATAAGGTAAGGTTTCATTCCAAACATCCTCAACGTTTTCGGTATGTCCCCCAGAGGAAGAATGAAACGCCGCTAAAATCGCTTGACCGTTATAGGTCAAAACCTGTCCCCTGGTAGCATTCACCGCCGACTGAGTTCCGTTAGACTCCGTAACTAAGCCTTTATAAACTTGCCAACTTTGGTCATCTCCGACATCAAAAATTCCATTGCTGCGTTGACGCTTGTAGAGGGCATAGGTTCGCGCTGCAACAGCTTGCGCTTTCAGGGCTTCCTGGGGCCATCCGCCATCCATTTCTGCCCCTAGAACACTATAGAGATATTGCTCTAAATCGACATAATTAATCGCTGCTAAACCGCCATTACGAGGCACTAATAACACTCGTCCGCGATACCAACCATTGCCGATCCAAACATTACCATTATTACTGGGATCAATCCAGAGTTGAGAGCCTTGCCAGTTTCCCAAGGCGATTTTTCCCGATTTTGCTTGGGCGACACCGCCACCCATCGCCACTAATTCCCCTAATGCTTGGCCATTGCCATCTCGAACCAGCGCCTTAGTGGTACTCCCAACTTTAACCTGACTTGCACCGTCTTCGATGGCAACTCGTAATAATAATTCCGCTTGGGCGGGGGCGACCATACACAGCCAAATCAGCAACGTTGTCCACCAATAACGCTTAAACCGTTGCACGGAGTTGGGGAAAGAGACAAAAGCATTCCAAGGGGAATTCGTGGGTTGGGGGGAGTGAGGAACAGAAAAAACCATTGTTGTGATCAGATCCAGTAAAATTGATACATTAGAACTGCACTTTGGTTATCAGAAAAATGGGTTTAAAACCCCGTACTTCTAGGACGGCTTTTTATTAGGTTGTCCGTTAGCGTCTGATTGTGATATCATGCCATAAGGTGAACAAAAAAACAATGAAATCAAGATATCGTTACAGAATTTACCCAACCACCCAACAAAAGACACTAATGTCTAAATTGTTTGGGTGTTGTCGCGTGGTTTTTAACGATGCTTTGGCTCATTGCAAACAGCAGGATCACAACGGGAACAAAAAACCTAATAGTAAGGAACTTTCTAAAAGACTTACAGAGATCAAGAAAACAGAGGAAAAACAATGGTTAACAGAAGTTTCCTCTATTCCCTTGCAACAGTCTTTGAGAGATTTAGAGCAGGCTTATTCAAACTTTTTCAAATCTTGTAAAGTCCAAAGAAAAGGCAAGAAAGTTAAACCTCCCAAATTCAAGAAACGTAAGTCTAAGCAATCAGCTAGATTTACCGATAATGGTTTTAAACTCTATCCTAATTCTGATTATGTTTACCTTGCTAAAATAGGTGATATCAAAGTAATCTGGAGTAGAGAATTACCCGCAGTTCCTTCTAGTGCTACCCTAATCAAAGATAGTGCCCAAAGGTATTTCATCAGCTTTGTAGTTGAGTTCACTCCGCAACAATTACCTAAGAATGGACAAAGTGTTGGAATTGACTTAGGAATCACTGATTTTGCTACATTAAGCAATGGTGAAAAAGTTAAATCTCCTAAACCTTTAAAGGAACAATTAAATCGGTTAAGAAAATTACAAAGCCATTTGTCAAGGAAACAGAAAGGTAGCAAAAGAAGGGAAGTTACTAGAAAGAAACTAGCCAAACTTCACGCTAAGATTTCCGATACTCGAAACGATTTTCTTCATAAATTGTCAACTAAGATTATTCGTGAGAATCAAACAATAGTCTTGGAAGATTTGAATGTTTCAGGAATGATCAAAAATCGCAAATTGTCCCGTGCTATTAGTGATTTAGGCTGGCAG